>NZ_JBEPAA010000040.1:0-76597 GCF_040298365.1 Kitasatospora sp. NPDC001603 | reverse complement strand
TGCGGGGGCGGGCGGGCGGGGGGGGGGGGGGGCCGCGGGGCCCCCCCCCCCCCGCCGGCGTTCAGGGGGTGAGCACGATCTTCCCGAAGACGTCGCCCCCGGCGAGCCGGGCGAAGCCCTCCCGGGCCTCGGCGAGCGGCAGCACCGAGTCGATCTGCGGCCGGACGCCGGTGGTGGCGCAGAGCGAGAGCAGCCCGGCCAGCTCCTCCTTGGTGCCCATGGTCGAGCCGACCACCCTGAGCTCCAGGAAGAAGATCCGGTTCAGCTCGGCGGTCTTCGGGTTGGGGCCGGAGGTCGCCCCGGAGATGACCACGGTGCCGCCCGGGCGCAGCGACTTCACCGAGTGCGCCCAGGTCGCGGCGCCGACCGTCTCCATCACCGCGTCCACCCGCTCGGGCAGCCGGGCGCCGCTCTCGAAGGCGGCGTCGGCGCCGAGCTCCACGGCCCGGGCCCGCTTGGCCTCGTCCCGGCCGGTGACCCAGACCCGCAGTCCGGCGGCCTTGCCGAGGACGATCAGGGCGGTCGCCACACCGCCGCCGGCGCCCTGCACCAGCACGGTGTCGCCGGGCTTCACCCCGGCGTTGGTGAACAGCATCCGGTAGGCCGTCAGCCAGGCGGTGGGCAGGCAGGCGGCCTGCTCGAAGCTGAGCCCGGCCGGCTTGGGCAGCAGGTTCCAGGTCGGCACCGCCACCCGCTGGGCGAAGGTGCCCTGGTAGTGCTCGGTGAGGATGGAGCGCCGCTCGTCCGGGCCCACGCCGTGGCCGCTCTGGCCGATCACCGAGTGGACGACCACTTCGTTGCCGTGCTCGTCGACGCCGGCGGCGTCGCAGCCGAGGATCATCGGCAGCTTCCCGGCGGGCAGGCCGACCCCGCGCAGCGACCAGAGGTCGTGGTGGTTGAGGCTGGCGGCCCTGACCGTGACCACGCTCCACCCGGGACGCGCCTGCGGTTCGGGGAGTTCGCCCAGCTCCAGCCCGCTCAGCGGGTCGTCGGCGTCGATTCGTGCGGCGTAGGCAGCAAACATGGTCCGGACGATAGCGGCGACGGCCCGGGCCCGGAACAGGGTGTGACTGTGACGCGCGTCCCGGGTTCGGCCGGGAGCGCGGAGCCGGCCGGGAGCGCCCCCCGCCGCGGGGGGCGCTCCCGGCCCGGGCGTCAGCGCCGGGCGACGCCCTCGGCCCGGGCGGCCTCGGCGACGGCCTTGGTGACGGCCGGGGCGACCCGCTCGTCGAACGGCGAGGGGATCACCTTCTGCGGCGTCAGCTCGTCGGCGACCACACCGGCCAGCGCCTTGGCGGCGGCCAGCTTCATGCCCTCGGTGATCCGGGTCGCCCGGACCTGGAGGGCGCCGGCGAAGATGCCGGGGAAGGCCAGCACGTTGTTGATCTGGTTCGGGAAGTCGCTGCGACCGGTGGCGACGACCGCCGCGTACTTGTGCGCGACCTCCGGGTGGATCTCCGGGTTCGGGTTGGCCATCGCGAAGATGAAGGCGCCCTCGGCCATGGTGGCCACGACCTCCTCCGGCACGGTCCCGCCGGAGACGCCGATGAAGACGTCGGCGCCGGCCAGCGCGTCGGCCAGCGAGCCCTTGACGCCGGTCCGGTTGGTCTGCGCGGCGATCTCGGCCTTGACGTCGGTCAGGTCGCCGCGGCCCTCGTACACGACGCCCCGGCGGTCGCAGACCGCCACGTCGCCGATGCCGGCGGCGACCAGCATCTTGGCGATCGCGATCCCGGCCGCGCCGGCGCCGGAGATGACGGCCCGCAGGGTGCCGATCTCCCGGCCGGTCACCCGGGCCGCGTTCCAGAGCGCCGCGGTGGTGACGATCGCGGTGCCGTGCTGGTCGTCGTGGAAGATCGGGATGTCCAGCGCCTCCTGGAGGCGGCGCTCGATCTCGAAGCAACGGGGCGCGGAGATGTCCTCCAGGTTGACGCCGCCGAAGGAGGGCGCCAGCCGGACGACGGTCTCGACGATCTCGTCCACCCCGGTGCAGGCGAGCGCGATCGGCACCGCGTCCACGCCGCCGAACTGCTTGAACAGGATGGCCTTGCCCTCCATGACGGGCAGCGAGGCCTCCGGGCCGATGTCGCCGAGGCCCAGCACCGCGGTGCCGTCGGTGACGACGGCGACCGTGTTGGCCTTCCAGGTGTAGTCGTTCACCAGCTCCGGCTGCTCGGCGATGGCCGTGCAGACCCGTGCGACACCGGGGGTGTAGGCGAGGGACAGGTCGTCCGCGTCGCGCACCGGAACGGTCGCCCGGACCTCCATCTTGCCGCCGCGGTGGAGCGCGAAAACGGCATCGACCGGATCGACGGTGTCCTGGGTGCTGCTGTGGATGATCTCCGCTGCCACGATGACCTCTTCGTCATTGATCAGCGAGGACGCGTGGCCGACGGGCGGACGACCCGGCCGGAAACTTGAAACCGGGTACGCCGAGGCGGACCCGGGGAGGGCTGGATCGGGGCGCCGCCGTCGGGGCCGCGCCCTCGGAATGAGGGTTGTGTAACTGTTGAGCTGCGCTGTGCTGCTGCTTCTTCCCGGGCCGAGCGTAGGTCGGACGACGGCATCGCACCTATGCCTTTTCGTCCTCGTCGCGCGTACTTCCTCCGCATCGCGGCCAAAAGACGGGTGCCTGGCGTCTGGAACACCGGGCACCGGTGGCGGCAACAGCGGACGAGCACGCGCACTCGCAGGAGTGAACCAGGACACGACGGGGAGGCGGTGCCTCGGATACGGAGTCGGCGTCGTCGTGGACTTCCGTTCCTGCGCACCCCGAGCCTGTCGCGACTCGGTGGTCCGGTTCGAGCATCGGGGGTCACCCGGTACTGGATTCTGACACACCCGCCGCCGGGACCGGCAGGTCGGGATGGGAGGATCCCTTCTTCCGCCGTCTCGCGTACATCTCCGCGACGGCGTGGCGACACCACCTCCCTCCCACAGGAGCACCCTCATGCACCACCGCGCCCACCCCCGCCGACCGGCCGCCGCGGCCCTCTGCCTGGCCACCGCCGGCGCCCTGCTGCTCACCGGTTGCGGCGGCGACGAGCAGACCGCCGCGAAGGACCCGGTCCAGGAGCTCCGGGGCCGGATCCCCCAGGCCCAGCGCACCGCGGGCGTGCTCCGGATCGCCTCGGACCTCAACTACGCGCCGGTGGACTTCCGGGGTGCGGACGGCAAGCCGGACGGCATCGACCCCGACATCGCCAACGCCGTCGGCAAGATCCTCGGCCTGCGGATCGAGGTCGTCGACACCCCGTTCGAGAAGCTGATACCGAACCTGCACGCCAAGCAGGTCGACGTGGCGATGTCCGGTCTGAGCGACATCCGCCAGCGCCGGGACGGCGTCGACGACGCGGGCAAGCAGGTCGACCCGGGCGTGGACTTCGTGGACTACTTCATCGCCGGCACCTCGATCATCGTCCAGAAGGGCAACCCCAAGGGCGTGCGCACGCTGGACGACCTGTGCGGCCGGGTCGTCGCGGTGCAGCAGAACACCACCCAGGACGAGATCGTCGCCCGCCAGGTGCTGGCCTGCGGCCGGAGCGGCAAGCCGCTGACCGTCCACAAGTTCGACAGCGACGCCAAGGCGCTGGCCGAGGTCGCCGCCGGCACGGCGGCCGCCGGCCTGGACGACTTCCCGGTGGCCGCCTACGCGGCGAAGACCACCGACGGCGGCAACCGCTTCGAGGTGACCGGCGCGCAGTCCCGGTCGAACCCGTACGGGATCGCGGTGCGCAAGGGGGACACCGACCTGCGCGACGTACTGACCAAGGCGGTGGACCAGCTGATCCGCAGCGGCGAGTACGACAAGATCCTCGCCAAGTGGAACGTCGCCGCGGGGGCGGCCCAGAACGCGGTGGTCAACGGCGGCATCTGAGCGGCCGCGCGGGCGCGGACACCGGGCACCGTCACCGGGCGCCGTCTGGGGCGCCGTCACCAGGCGTCATCACCGGGCGGCGCGGCCGGGGGACCCATCCGGCGGGCACACGGGCGGGCCTCCGGGCAGAGCGCGGGGAGATCTGCATACTTATACGCAGGGTGACAGGGACACGGTATTGGTCCGAATAGCGGACAGTGTGACCCCCCGTTATCCGATTTTGATCTGAATGAGGGCCATCCGACCGTCATCAGATGGCAGGATTCCCCCCATCTCCGATCGAGCCGGCCACTGGTCGAGGCGGTTCGATCAACGTCCACCTCGGCGGAGGGTGGCGGAAGCAGTACCACGCACCACCCTGCGCGAAGCCTGCTCAGGCCCAGCACGACCGGCTCTGCCCGTTCGACGACGTACCGCGACATACATCCCGTACAGCGCCGTACGGCCTGCTGCCCCGGTGTGCCGCTCCCCGCGGCGCGCTCCGCCCGACCTCTCCCTCAGGAGGAGATCCCCCATGACCGCCCGTACCCCGCGCACCCGTCTCCTCGCCGCCGGCGCGGTACTCGCGTCCGTCTCCCTGGCCCTCACCGCCTGTAGCAGCAGCAAGGACGAGAGCACCGGCGCCCCCAACGCCGGCGCGACCGTCAACGAGGTGAAGGCCGACGACAAGCTGGCCGCCCTCGTCCCCGCCGACATCAAGTCCGCCGGGAAGCTCACGGTCGGCTCGGACGCCTCGTACGCCCCCAACGAGTTCAAGGCCGACAACGGCAAGATCGAGGGCATGGACGTCGACCTGATCACCGCGGTCGCCGCCAGGCTCGGCCTCAAGGTCGACGTCCAGGACTCCGGTTTCACCGCGATCATCCCCGGCATCCAGTCGAACAAGTTCCAGATCGGCATGTCGTCCCTGACGGACAACAAGGAGCGCGAGCAGACCGTCGACATGGTCACCTACTTCAACGCGGGCAGCGCCATCGCGGTGAAGAAGGGCAACCCGGACAAGATCGACCCCGCCGACCTGTGCGGCAAGAAGGTCGCCGTCCAGACCGGCACCACGCAGGCGCAGGAGATCACCGACACCCGCAACCCCGCCTGCGCCCAGGCCGGCAAGCCGGGCATCGTCAACGACGGTGACAAGTTCGACCTCCAGACCGACGTCACCAACGCCGTGGTCTCCGGCCGCGACCAGCTCATGATGGCCGACTCCCCGGTCGTCGACTACGCGGTCAAGCAGTCCGGCGGGCAGCTGGAGAAGGTCGGCGCCACCTACGACGCCGCCCCCTACGGCATCGCGCTGGCCAAGGGCTCGGCCCTCACCCCCGCCGTCCAGAGCGCCGTGCAGTCGCTGATCGACGACGGCACCTACAAGCAGATCCTCTCCAAGTGGGGCGTCGAGGCCGGTGCGATCGACAAGTCGACCGTCAACGGCGCCGTCAGCTGACCCTCCGCCTGACTCTCTCTCCCCCGAGGCCACACCGTGAACTCTCTGGACAAGGGGAAGGCGACGAAGGGACGGCCTGAGACCATCAAGGCCGTCCCCGTCCGCCACCCCGGACGCTGGGCGGGCGCCGTCGTCATCGCCCTGCTCGCGGCGATGCTGCTGAGCGCCCTCTTCACCAATCCCGCCTTCAAGTGGGACATCGTCGGGAAGTACCTCTTCCACGACAGCATCGTGCACGGCATGCTCGTCACGCTGGAGCTGACCGCGCTCGCCATGATCATGGGTGTGGTCGGCGGCATCATCCTCGCGGTGATGCGGCTCTCCCCCAACCCGCTGCTCTCCGGCACCGCGTGGATGTACATCTGGATCTTCCGCGGCACGCCCGTCCTGGTGCAGCTGGTCTTCTGGAACTTCCTCGGCCTGATCTGGGCCAAGCTCTCGATCGGCGTACCGTGGGGACCGGAGTTCTGGTCCGAGTCCACCAACGTGCTGATCCCGACCTTCGTCGCCGCCCTGCTGGGCCTGGGCCTCAACGAGGCCGCCTACATGGCGGAGATCGTCCGCGGCGGCATCCAGTCGGTCGACGAGGGCCAGAGCGAGGCCTCGCACGCGCTCGGCATGAGCCGCTTCCAGACCATGCGGCGGATCGTGCTCCCGCAGGCCATGCGGGTGATCATCCCGCCCACCGGCAACGAGACCATCTCGATGCTGAAGACCACCTCGCTGGTCAGCGTGATCTCCCTGGAGGAGATCTTCCGGGCCGGCCAGGTGATCTACTCGCGCAACTACCAGAACATCCCGCTGCTGATCGTGGTCAGCCTCTGGTACCTGTTCTTCACGTCGCTGCTGACCATCGGCCAGTACTACATCGAGCGGCACTACGCCCGCGGCTCCAACCGGACGCTCCCGCCCACGCCGATCCAGCGGCTGCGGAGGCTGTTCGCCGGGAAGCCCGCCCCGAAGACCACCGCCGACGTGGTCCCGGGGCTTGAGGGAGGTGGTCACGTATGACCGATCTGACCAAGACCCCCGCCGACGCCGGCAACGGCGGCCCGATGGTCCGCGCCGAGGACGTCCACAAGTCCTACGGCACGGTCCAGGTGCTCAAGGGCATCGACCTGGAGGTCAAGCAGGGCGAGGTGTTCTGCCTGATCGGCCCCTCCGGCTCCGGCAAGTCGACCTTCCTGCGGTGCATCAACCACCTGGAGAAGATCAACGCCGGCCGGCTCTGGGTCGACGGCGAGCTGGTCGGCTACCGGCAGAAGGGCGACCGGCTCTACGAGCTCCGGGAGAACGAGGTCGCGCTCAAGCGGCGCGACATCGGCATGGTGTTCCAGCGCTTCAACCTGTTCCCGCACATGACCGCCCTGGAGAACGTCATCGAGGCGCCGGTGCAGGTCAAGGGCGAGTCCAAGGCGGACGCCCGGACCCGCGGGATGGCCCTGCTGGAGCGGGTCGGCCTGGCCGACAAGGCGAAGAACTACCCCTCGCAGCTCTCCGGCGGCCAGCAGCAGCGGGTCGCGATCGCCCGGGCGCTGGCCATGAAGCCCAAGCTGATGCTCTTCGACGAGCCCACCTCGGCGCTCGACCCGGAGCTGGTCGGCGACGTCCTGGACGTCATGCGCGGCCTCGCCGAGGAGGGCATGACCATGGTCGTGGTGACCCACGAGATGGGCTTCGCCCGCGAGGTCGGCGACGCCCTGGTCTTCATGGACGGCGGGGTGGTGGTCGAGTCCGGCAACCCCCGCGACGTCCTCACCGACCCCCAGCACGAGCGCACCCGCGCGTTCCTCTCCAAGGTGCTCTGAGCGCACCGGCACGGCGCCCGGTAGGCCGGTCCTGCCGGGCGCCGACGTTTTCCCCGCCCGGGTAATAGGCTGGAGCTAGTCAGCCCGTTACCGACTCTGGAAGGACCACCGTGGAGCTCGCCTCGTACGCCGAACGGGCCGTTCGGCTGGTGAACACCGAGGAGCCCGAGCGCGGCACCGACACCCTGACCTCCGTGGACGCCGTGCGGTCGCTGTTCTCCGAATCCTCCCGGGCCGCCGCGCTCGCCGACGAGTCGGACCTGCCGCGGCTGCGCGCCGTCCGGACCAGGCTGCGCGGAGTGTTCGAGGCCGCCGCCGAGGGGGACGAGATCCGCGGCGTCGACCTGCTGAACAGCCTGCTGATGGAGTACCCCGTCAGCCCGCTGGTCTCCGGGCACGACTACCTGGACGACGCCGGGCGGCCGCGCTGGCACCTGCACCTCGCCGACAACTCGCCCACCGCCACCGCGCACTTCAGCGCCGTCGCCTGCATGGGACTGGCCGTCCACCTGACCGAGCTGGGCGCCGACCGGCTCGGCATCTGCCAGGCCTCGCCCTGCCGCAACGCCTACCTGGACACCTCCACCAACCGCTCCCGGCGGTACTGCTCCGACCGGTGCGCCACCCGCGCCAACGTCGCCGCGTACCGGGCCCGCAAGCGGCAGGAGGCCCAGGACGCCTCGGCCCTGGCCGGGGGCTGACCGGTACCCCCGGCTACCAGGCGCCGGGGTCGACCCAGACGCCCAGCCGGCGGGCGAGGCCCGGGATCCGGGCCGGCCGGCCGGCCAGCAGCAGCCGCTCCAGCCGGTGCCCCGGGGCCAGCCAGGCCGGGCGCGGGCGCAGCCGCAGCAGCACCCGGCCGAGCACCAGCTCGTCCGGGACGGCGCCGTAACTGCGGCTGTCGCTGTCGACCGGCCGGTTGTCGGAGAGCAGCCACCAGCCCTTGGCCCGCCGCTCGACGGCCCGCTTCACCACCAGCAGGTCCTGCTGGAAGGGGTGACGGAACACCACCACCGCCCCCGGTCTGATCCGCGCGCCGTACCTGACCAGGAGCCGGTCGCCCTCGCGCAGGGTCGGCACCATCGAGGGCCCCGCCACGTCGATCAGCCCGAACGGCGCGCCACCCCCCGGGGTGCCGCCCTCCGGTTCCGTCATCCGCGCCACGCCTGCTCCTCCCGGCTCGCCGCGTCCAGTCTGCCGTACGGGCCGTCCGCGGCCGATGCCCGAATTGGCCCGGTTCCGGCTCCGCCTTTTGCCCTAGGCCCGCCGCCCGGCCGCGAAACCCGGTGCCCGGAAGGGTAATCTCGCTCGCGGGAAGACGATCTAAGGAAGGACTCCCATGTTCTCTCGTCTGTTTGCACCGCGCGCCACCGCCCACGCCCACTGCGACCTCCCCTGCGGCGTGTACGACCCCGCGCAGGCCCGGATCGAGGCCGAGTCGGTCAAGGGCACCCAGGAGAAGTACCAGGCCAACGAGGACCCGGCGTTCCGCACCCGCGCCCTGATCATCAAGGAGCAGCGCGCCGAGGCCGTCAAGCACCACATCTCGGTGCTGTGGAGCGACTACTTCAAGGCCCCGCACTTCGAGAAGTACCCGCAGCTGCACCAGCTGATCAACGACACCCTGAAGGCCGCCTCGGCCGCCAAGGCGTCGACGGACCCGGCCACCGGCCAGGCCCTGCTCGACCTGATCGCCGAGGTCGACAAGATCTTCTGGGAGACCAAGCAGGCCTGATCACCGATCAGGCACCGCCGACCGCCCCCGTCCGCACCGCCGGACGGGGGCGGTCGCGCGTTTTCGCGCGCGCGAACCCGGTAAGGGTCGCTCCGGCCCGGCGCTTGTTATGCTGCCAGGGCGTCCGAGGGAGAAGTCCGGTGTGAATCCGGCGCTGACCCGCAACGGTGGGCGGAGCCCTGTGCCCGCGAGCCCGATCGCCCTGGGACGCCGATCTCCCGACAACTCGCCGTGGACTGCGAGGGGATGGCGCCCCGGCAGCTCCGTGCCCGGGCGCGCCGCCTCGCCGCCGTCCGCGGCCCGAGGCGAAGGCGCGCCGCCCGTGAGCACCGCAGTGACCGCACCGGTCCCCGTACCGGCGGCCCGTCGAATACCCGTCGCGGCGCTGGCCGCCGGCCTGCTCGCGGCGCTGCTGCTCTCCCTGGTCTGCGGGGTGGCCCTCGGCGCCTCCGGACTCGGCTGGGCCCGCGTCCTGCGGCTGCTGGGCGCCGGACTGACGGGCGGTCGACTGGACGCCGGGGAGGCCGCCGCGTACGCGATCGTCTGGGAGATCCGGCTGCCGCGCACGGTGCTGGCCGCCGTGGTCGGCGCCGGGCTCGCGGCCACCGGGGTCGCGGTGCAGGCGATGGTCCGCAACGCGCTGGCCGACCCGTTCGTGCTGGGCATCTCCTCCGGCGCCTCGGTCGGCGCCAACGCCGTGCTGCTGCTGGGCGCGTTCGCCTCGCTCGGGGTCTGGGCGATCTCGGTCTCCGCGTTCGCCGCCGCCCTGCTGGCGATGGTCCTGGTCTACGCCGCCGCCCGGACGGCGTACGGGCTCACCCCGCTGCGGCTGGTGCTGACCGGTACCGCGATGTCCTACGGGTTCTCGGCGGTGACGGCGCTGATGGTGTTCGGCGCCGCGCGCGGTGAGGCCGCCCGCAGCGCCATGATGTGGCTGCTCGGCAGCCTCGGCGGGGCGACCTGGGGGTCCGTCCCGATCGCCGCCGCCACCGTGCTGGCCGGTCTCGCCTACCTGGCCGGCGCGGCCGGGCGGCTGGACGCCCTCGCCATGGGCGACGAGACGGCGGCCTCGCTCGGGGTGGACGGCGACCGGCTGCGCCGCGAGCTGTTCGTGGTGACGGCCGCCGTCACCGGAACCGTGGTCGCGGTCAGCGGCGCGATCGGCTTCGTCGGCCTGATGGTGCCGCACCTGACCCGGATGCTGGTCGGCGCCGGGCACCGCCGGGTGCTGCTGGTCGCGCCGCTCGCCGGGGCGCTGCTGCTGGTCTGGGTGGACATCGTCTCGCGCACCCTGCTGGCGCCGGCCGAACTGCCGGTCGGGGTGGTCACCGCCGTCCTCGGGGTGCCCTGCTTCCTGCTGCTGATGCGCCGTCGCGGCTACACCTTCGGAGGCCGCTGATGGACCTCGCCCTCGACGGCGTCTCGGTGGACCTGGCCGGCACCCGGCTGGTCCACGACGTCACCCTCGGCGCCGCCGCCGGACAGGTGGTCGGCCTGGTCGGGCCGAACGGCAGCGGCAAGTCGACCCTGCTGCGCTGCGTCTACCGGGCGCTGCGCCCGGCCGCCGGCGCCGTCCGGCTGGACGGCGAGGACCTGCACGCGCTCGCCGCCCGCGAGGCCGCCCGGCGGGTGGCCGCGCTGCCGCAGGAGCACTCCGCCGAGTTCGACTTCACGGTGGCCGAGGTGGTCGGCATGGGCCGGCTGCCGCACCGCGGCGGCTTCGCCCGGCCGACCGCCGAGGACACCGGGCGGTGCGCCCGCGCCCTGCGGCGGGTGGGCGCGGACCACCTGGCCGGGCGCGGCATCCTGAGCCTGTCCGGGGGCGAGAAGCAGCGGGTGCTGATCGCCCGCGCGCTGGTCCAGGAGCCCCGGGTGCTGGTGCTCGACGAGCCCACCAACCACCTGGACATCGCCCACCAGTTGGAGGTGCTGGCGCTGGTCCGGGAGGCCGGTACGACCGTGCTCACGGCCCTGCACGACCTCAATCTGGCGGCCGGCCACTGCGACCTGCTGTACGTCGTCGCGGCCGGCCGGATCGTCGCCTCCGGGCCGCCGGCCGAGGTCCTGGAGCCGGCCCTGCTGGCCGAGGTGTTCGGCGTCCGCGCGACGCCCGTGAAGCACCCGGGGACCGGCGCCGTCCAGTTGCTCTTCGACCGGCTCGCCCGGACCTTCCCCGACCCTGCCGACTCCCCCTGCTGAGGAACCCCATGCGCACCAAGGCCGTTGCCACCGCCGCCCTGCTCACCTTCGCGCTGACCGCCTGCGGCGCCGAGATCGCCCCCGCCGGGGACGCCGCCGCCGGCTCCGCCCACTACCCGGTGACCGTCGACAACTGCGGTACGAAGGTCACCTTCGAGCGGAAGCCGGCCCGGACGGTGACCAACGACGTGGGTATCACCGAGCTGATGTTCGCGCTCGGCCTGGCCGACCGGATGGCCGGCTACGTGATGCCCGACGACAAGGGCCAGGTCGACAAGGTGGCCTGGAAGGACGGCTACCAGCAGGCCAGGTGGCTCTCCAAGCAGCAGATCACCAAGGAGATCGCGCTGGAGGCGAGGGCCGACCTGGTCTTCGCCGGGTGGCACTACGGCTTCGACGAGGCCGGCGGCTTCACCCCGCAGGCGCTGGCCGGTCTCGGCATCGGCTCGTACGTGCTCAGCGAGTCCTGCCGCAGCGGCAAGGGCCCCGAGCGCGGGGTGATGTCCCCCCTGGACGCGCTCTACACCGACCTGACCAACCTGGGCGAGATCTTCGACGTCCGGGACCGGGCCGACGCGCTGATCGCCGGTTTCCGGGCGCAGGTCGCCGCCGTCCCGCAGCCCGAGCGCCGGCCGCGCGTCTTCCTGTACGACAGCGGCGAGGACAAGCCGTACACCTCGGGGAAGTTCGCCGCGCCCCAGGAGATCATCGCCAGGGCCGGCGGGGAGAACGTGATGGGCGACCTCGCCGACTCCTGGACCACCGTGGGCTGGGAGAGCGTGGTCCAGCGCGACCCCGAGGTGATCGTGATCAACAACTACGGCTCCCCGGACGCCGAGGCCAAGCGGAAGTTCCTCACGTCCTTCCCGCCGCTGGCCGGCGTCTCCGCCGTCCGCAACGGGCGGATCTTCGTCCTGGACTACGTCGACCTGGTGGAGAGCCCGCGCAACCCGGCCGCGATCACCGCGCTCGCGGCCCACCTGCGCGGTGTGACGGCCGGCTGAGCCGCGGCGGGGCGGGCGTACGCTCGGAGGTACGAGCCGACGGAACCGACCGGAGGAGCGAGAACATGAGCACCATGGCCGCGCCGTCCGCCTTCGACACCGGCGTGCTGCGCGAGGGCATCGAGCGCGGCGACGCCGGCGCGCTGCTGGCGCTGTACGCGGACGACGCCGAACTGCGCGTGGTCGACCGCGAGACCCAGCCCAGCCACCCGCTGGTGGTGCACGGCCGGGACGAGATCGGCGCCCTGCTGAACGACGTCTACGGCCGGGAGACGAGCCACACGCTGGAGCGGGTGGTCCTGGACGGCGACCGCCTCGCCTTCATGGAGTCCTGCCGCTATCCCGACGGGGTCCGGGTGCTGGTCACCTCGGTCGCCGACCTGCGGGAGGGCCGGATCGTCGACCAGACCTCGATCCAGGCCTGGGACGAGGACGAGCGGGCCAAGTAGGCTCGTGGCATGATCCGCACCGCCGTAGTCACCGATGTCCCGGTCATCCACGCCATGATCCGCGAACTCGCGGAGTACGAGAAGGCACCGCACGAGGCGGTCGCCACCGAGGAACAGCTGCGCGCGTCGCTGTTCGGCGCCGCCCCGGCGGTGTTCGGGCTGGTCGCCGAGGACGACACCACCGGCGAGCCGGTCGGGTTCGCGGTCTGGTTCCTCAACTTCTCGACCTGGCGCGGGACGCACGGGATCTACCTGGAGGACCTCTACGTCCGCCCGCAGGCCCGCGGCGGCGGCCACGGCAAGGCGCTGCTGCTGGAGCTGGCCCGGATCGCCGTCGAGCGCGGCTACTCGCGGGTGGAGTGGTCGGTGCTGGACTGGAACGAGCCCTCGATCAACTTCTACAAGTCGCTGGGCGCGGTGCAGATGGACGAGTGGACCGTGCACCGGCTCACCGGCCAGGCGCTCACCGCGGCCGGCACCCGCTGACCGACCGGGTGCCACGAGTCCCTCCCGGGGGCTGCCACCCTGCGTCGCGAGGGCCTACCATGAGTGACCCTCGCACCCGGTGTCGCTCGTTCCCGTGAAGGCGGGACCGGATCGCGACATCCGCCCGCCGATAGCGGTAACGTCTCGGGCGGATGCGCGGCGTCCGACCACCCCTCCCGGGGTATGACCGGTACGTACCGCACCACCCCTCTGGACAGTTGGGGCGAAGCAGTTGAGCCAAGCAACAGACAGTGCCGCGGCCACCGGCCCGGAAGCACAGCGCGTCACCCAGGAGGTGAGGGTGTCCCAGATCGACGGCGAGCCCGGAGTACAGGACTTCGTGGAGGTCCGGCTGCCCGCGGCGGGGGCCTACCTCTCAGTGCTGCGAACAGCGACGGCGGGGCTGGCGGCCCGGCTGGACTTCACGCTGGACGAGATCGAGGACCTCCGGATCGCGGTGGACGAGGCCTGCGCCATCCTGCTCCAGCAGGCGGTGCCCGGCTCCGTCCTCTCCTGCGAGTTCCGGCTGGTGGGCGACTCGCTGAAGGTCATCGTCTCCGCCCCGACCACGGACGGCCGTGCCCCGGAACGGGACACCTTCGCCTGGACGGTGCTCTCCGCGCTGGCCGGCGAGGTGGAGTCCTCGGTCGCCGAGGACAACACCGTCTCGATCAGCCTGCACAAGAAGCGCGGCGGGTCCGCCGCCCATTAGGGCCGCCACAGCAGCACCGAACAAGAGCCGTCCGTCCGGCGCCACGCGGGCCGGCGGACGGCTCCCGGTACCGCCCACCACGCGGTACGACCAACGAGACGAATCCGGGACCACCCCAGGTCCCGGTGCTCCCGGAACGGAACGGGGGAATGGCCGTGAGTGATCTGGACCGTACCGGCCTCGCGACGGCGGGCCCTGCCGTACCGACCCAGGCGAGCGTTCCCGGCCTCGCCGCCAACGACGAAGCGCACCCGAAGGACGCCCACCGGATGAGCCAGCCGACCGAGCCGACGTCTGATCCGTCGCCCACGCCCTCGCCGCCGTCCGCGGCCCCGGAGTCCCCGGTGCCCGACGCGGCCGAGGCGCTGCGCGGTGCGGTGCCCTCGCAGGCGCCGCACCGTTCGGGGGCGCCGGACCGGGAGGCGGCCCGGGCCCTGTTCGTCCGGCTGTCCGCGCTGCCCGAGGGCTCCGCGGAGCGCGTCGAGCTGCGCAACCAGCTGGTGCGGATGCACATCCCCCTGGTGGAGCACCTGGCCCGGCGGTTCCGCAACCGGGGCGAGCCGCTGGACGACCTCACCCAGGTCGCCACCATCGGACTGATCAAGTCGGTGGACCGCTTCGACCACGAACGCGGGGTCGAGTTCTCCACCTACGCGACGCCGACCATCGTCGGCGAGATCAAGCGCCACTTCCGGGACAAGGGCTGGGCGGTCCGGGTACCGCGCCGGCTCCAGGAGCTGCGGCTGTCGCTGACCACGGCGACCAGCGAGCTCTCCCAGCGGCACGGCCGCTCCCCCACCGTGCACGAGCTGGCCGAGCACCTGGGGATCTCCGAGGAGGACGTGCTGGAGGGCCTGGAGTCCGCCAACGCGTACTCCACGCTGTCGCTGGACGTCCCCGACAGCGACGACGAGTCGCCGGCCGTGGCGGACACCCTGGGCGCCACCGACGAGGCGCTGGAGGGCGTCGAGTACCGCGAGTCCCTCAAGCCGCTGCTGGCCCAACTGCCGCCCCGGGAGCAGAAGATCCTGGTGCTGCGGTTCTTCCGCAACATGACCCAGTCGCAGATCGCCGCCGAGGTGGGCATCTCGCAGATGCACGTCTCCCGGCTGCTGGCCCGTACCCTGGCCCAGCTCCGGGAGAAGCTCCTGGTGGAGGAGTAGGACTGACGGCCGCTCAGCGGCCGCCGTCGCCGGCCCTCCGCGCTCAGCCCTCGTGCGGAGCGTAGAGGGCCGTCGTCGCCTTCGGGCTGAGCAGGGCGCCGATGCCGGCCAGCCCGAGCAGGCCGATCGCCGCCCCGACGGCCACCATGGCGCCGCCGGTCTGCCACATGTAGTAGGCCACCGGCAGGCAGATCGAGTTGGTCAGCACCGCCGGGCTGCGGCCCCAGCGGCGGCCCTTGAGCAGCGCCCGGGCGGCCAGCAGCGGCAGCACGCCGAGCAGGACGATCACGAGGCCGCCGAACTCGTTCAGCGCGAGCTGCCTGGAGTCGCCGGACACGGCGGACACCATGTCCCAGACGCCGACGACGGCGAGTGCGGCGCCCTCCAGGGCGGTGATGGCGGCGCCCGCGGTCAGGGCCGCCGGCCGGTCGGCGCCGGGCGCGGGTACGGGTGCGGAGGATTCTGCGGTCACTCCAGCAGGGTAGCCGCCGGTTGGTCCGTACCGCCCCGTAGGCTGAGCACATGCGCGCTCTCCTGGTCGTCAACCCGAAAGCGACCACCACCAGTGGCCGCACCAGGGATGTCCTGATCCATGCCCTGCGCAGCGACCTCAAGCTGGAAGTGGCCCAGACGGAGTACCGCGGCCACGCGCGCGACCTGGCCCGCGAGGCGGTCGAGGACGGCGCCGTCGACCTGGTGGTGGCCCTGGGCGGCGACGGCACGGTCAACGAGGTGGTCAACGGACTGCTGACGCACGGCCCGGGCGAGAAGGTCCCCCGGCTGGCCGTGGTGCCCGGCGGGTCGACCAATGTGTTCGCCCGCGCGCTGGGTCTGCCCAACGACCCCGTGGAGGCCACCGGGGCCCTGCTGAACGCCCTGGACCAGCGCCGGGAGCGGCCGATCGGCCTGGGCAAGGCGATGACGGAGGGGCTGCCGGACCGCTGGTTCACCTTCACCGCCGGCCTCGGCTTCGACGCGGGCGTGGTGGGCCGGGTGGAGGAGCAGCGCAGAGCGGGGCGCAGGTCAACCCACGCGCTCTACGTCGGGCAGGCGCTCCGGCACTACGTCACCCAGCGTGAGCAGCGCCGATCGGGCCCCGTCACCCTGCAACTGCCGGGCCGGGCGCCGGTGCCGGGCCTGGTGCTGGCCATAGTCAGCAACACCTCGCCGTGGACGTTCCTGGGCAACCGCCCGGTCTATCCCTCCCCGCTCGCCTCCTTCGACACGGACCTCGATGTCTTCGGCATCACCCGGATGACCGCGTTCGGCACCGCTCGAACGGTCCGTCAGATCCTGCGGTCGCACACGCCTTCGGCCGATGGCGCCGCCCCTGCCGGCCCGTCCGGAAAGCACGTCGTCTCCTACCACGACGCTCGGCACTTCACCTTGGTTTCGCAGGAACCGGCCCCATTCCAGGTGGACGGGGACCACCTTGGAGACAGGAGTCGCGTCAGTTTCACAGGCGTACGGCGGGCACTGCGTGTGATTGTGTGACTGGAAGGAGGGTTCTCCCTTCTTCTCGAACGCACAAGCCCCCTTCACTCCATAGAAGTACTGGCTGTGAGCTAGGCGACACCGAAGAATCAAAAATTCCTCCCTGAAGGGGGTTGTATCCGGGCCCGAGGTTTGCGAACCTCTACATGGCGATCGGGACACATCGCAGCGACGGCAACCACAGACCCTGGCGGGCGCCGACCGCGGAGTGTCCCTCGAATCGCCGAATCCCTCCCCAGCACAGACCACCCGGGCCCGATGGGCCTTTGGTCTCTTTTGCTGTTGCGGGATTCGTGAAAGCGTTCACATTCACAAGCCATCGATTATGCCGATCGGGTCACCCCCGCCGGCAGGAGGAGTTGGACGACCATGGACTGGCGCCACCGCGCTGTCTGCCGCGAAGAGGACCCGGAGCTTTTCTTCCCGATCGGGAACACCGGTCCTGCTCTGCTGCAGATCGAGGAAGCCAAGGCCGTGTGCCGCCGCTGTCCGGTCATGGAGCAGTGCCTGCAGTGGGCGCTCGAGACCGGCCAGGATGCCGGCGTCTGGGGCGGTATGAGCGAGGACGAGCGTCGCGCGATGAAGCGCCGCGCTGCCCGCAACCGCGCCCGCACCGCCTGATCACACGCCGTAACACCAGCAGTGACCGCAGTGCCGATCAACACATGATCAAGGGCTTCCCTGCACTTCCTGGCGAAGCCTTCCGTACAAAGGACCTTGCTCGACACGGTCCGACGACACCGGGCCGCCCAGGCACTTGATACTGTTCACTTAGAGCAATATTGTGGAGCTGAGGCGCTCACCGTGTGCAACGCACCGGTGAGGTGTCGTATCACCCAGAGCCCCCGTTCCGGCCGACTCCCCCCGACGGCCGGAACGGGTTGAGAGGCCCTGTCGACCCACCCCCCCCGGTCGACAGGGCCTCGTTTCTGTTTCCGCGTCCGGTCACGCGCGGCGGCCACCCGCCGTTCGGGTCACTTCCCGACGGCCACCTGCGGTGGTGCGGAGGTGCGCACCCGGCGCCCGTTCCGGGTACACGCCCCCGGCACACTCCACTGCGCCCCGGGTGCCGCGCCGTGTCCGTCGAGCCGGGACGGCTCAGGGCACCGGGATCTCCAGGATCACCTTGGTGCCGCCGTTCGGTCCCGCCACCATGTCGAAGGTGCCGCCCAGCTCCCCGGTGGCCAGGGTCCGGACGATCTGCAGCCCGAGGTTGCCCGCCTGCTGCGGGTCGAATCCCTCCGGCATGCCCCGGCCGTCGTCCTGCACGGTGATCAGCAGGTACTCCTCCGGCCGGGCGCCGCCGTTCCAGCTGTCCGACCAGCCCATGCCGGTGGCCGGGGCCCGCCCGCGCAACGCGCTGACCTCCAGGTTCCCGGAGGCGGACGGCCCGAAGGCGTGCTCCAGCGCGTTCTGCAGCAGCTCGGTGAGCACCATCGCCAGCGGGGTGGCCACCTCGGCGGAGAGGATGCCGAAGCTCCCGCTGCGCCGGGTCGCCACCCGGCCGTCCTGGGACAGCTCCATCACCATGGCCAGCACCCGGTCGGCGATCTCGTCGAAGGCGACCTGCTCGTCCAGCGCCTGGGAGAGCGTCTCGTGCACGATCGCGATCGACCCGACCCGGCGGACCGCCTCGTCCAGCGCGGCCCGGCCGGCGTCCGAGTCCATCCGGCGGGACTGCAGCCGCAGCAGGGCCGCCACCGTCTGGAGGTTGTTCTTCACCCGGTGGTGGATCTCCCGGATGGTGGCGTCCTTGGTCATCAGCTCGCGGTCGCGCCGCCGCAGCTCGGTGACGTCGCGGCAGAGCACCAGGGAGCCGGTCAGGGTGCCCTTGGGCTTCAGCGGGATCGCCCGCAGGGTCACCACCCCGCCCTGCACCTCGACCTCGGTCTGGCGCGGCGCCCAGCCGCTCGCCAGCTTCACCAGCGCCTCGTGCACCGCCGACCGCGAGGGCGGGACCAGCTCGGCGGTGGCCCGGCCGAGGTGGCTGCCGACCAGGTCGGTGGTGAGCCCGAGGCGGTGGTAGGCGGAGAGCGCGTTGGGGCTGGCGTAGGTGACGATGCCGTCGGCGTCGAGCCGGATCAGGCCGTCGCCGACCCGGGGGGCGGCGTCCATGTCGGTCTGCTCGACACCGTGGTACGGGAACGTCCCGGCGGCGATCATCTGGGCCAGGTCGGAGGCGCTCTGCAGGTACGTGAGTTCGAGCCGGCTGGGGGTGCGGACGGTCAGCAGGTTGGTGTTGCGGGCGATCACGCCGAGCACCTTGCCCTCGCGCCGCACCGGGATCGACTCGACCCGGACGGGCACCTCCTCGCGCCACTCCGGATCGCCCTCGCGCACGATCCGCCCCTCGTCGAAGGCGGCGTCCAGCAGGGGCCGGCGGCCGCGCGGGACGAGGTGGCCGACCATGTCGTCCTGGTAGGAGGTGGGCCCGGTGTTGGGCCGCATCTGGGCCACCGAGACGTACCGGATGCCGTCCCAGGTGGGGATCCACAGGACCAGGTCGGCGAAGGAGAGGTCGGAGAGCAGCTGCCACTCCGAGACCAGCATGTGGAGCCAGTCCACGTCGGCACCGGTCAGGGTGGTGTGGCGGCGGACGAGTTCGTTCAGCGAGGGCACATGGCGAGCGTAGCTCCAGGTCCCGGGCGGGGACGTGGCGCACCCGCCCGCGCGCGGGTGACCGCAGGTTGTCCAGACCAATTTTCGGGGTCCCCTGGACAACCCAGATTGGTCTAGTCCACAATGAAAGAGCACCAAGGAGAGGCCGCCGCGCAACTGCCCTGACCGCGCGACGCCGCTCCTCGGTCGGATACCGCCGAGCGAGGACCCCGCACAGTTCTCGGTCGTCCCGGTGCCCGACGACAGCTCCGGGCTGCGGTGCCGCATGGGTTGAGGGTCCCGTGTCGGCGCCGTGGCCCGTAGTGCTTCCCGCCCCCGGCCGGGGGCGCTCCCCGCCCCGGCGGGACACCCGCGGACCGCTCCGGCCGCTCAAACGCCGCACCCCCGTCCACGGCCCGTGGACGGGGGTGCGGCGTCGTGGCGCCCGCGGTCAGTGCGTCTCGGTGACCTTGGCCAGGGCGCGCGGGGCGTCCGGGTCCTGGCCGCGGGCGATGGTGACCTCGTAGGCCAGCAGCTGCAGCGGCAGGATCTCCAGGACCGTCTGGACCTCCTCGGGTACGCCGGCCGGCAGCACGAAGCCCGCCGAGGCGGCGTCCACCTGCTGCCGCTGGCCGATGACCACCAGGTCCGCGCCGCGGCCGCGCAGGCGGTCCAGGACCGGCTGCAGGGCCTCCCCGCCCTTGCCCTCCGGGACGATCGCGATGACCGGGGAGACGTTGTCGACCATGGCCAGCGGGCCGTGCAGCAGATCGGCGCCGGAGAACGGGGAGGCCGGGATGTAGGTGGTCTCCATGAGCTTCAGCGCCGCCTCGCGGGCGGTCGGGTAGCCGTAGCCGCGCGAGGTGATGACCAGGCGCTGGGCGAAGCGGTAGCGCTCGGCCAGCGCCTTCACCTCGGGCTGCCGGGCCAGGATGCCGGCGGCCAGCTCCGGCAGCTCGCGGGCGGCCGTGCCGTCGCCGCCGCGCAGGCCCTCGACCAGCAGGTAGAGCGAGAGCAGCTCGGCGGTGTAGGTCTTGGTGGCGGGCAGCGCCTTCTCCGGGCCGGCCAGCACGTCGATGTGGAACTCGGAGACCTCCGCGAGCGGCGAGGAGGCGTTGTTGGTGACCGCCAGCGTGATCGCACCGGCCTCGCGGGCCGCCTTGGTGGAGGCGACGAGGTCCGGCGAGCCGCCGGACTGGCTGACGGTGACGACCAGCACGTCCGTGAGGTCCGGCTTGGCGCCGTACGCGGTGGTGGTGGACATCGAGGTCAGACCGGCCGGCTTGCCGAGCAGGATCTCGACCAGGTACTTGGCGTAGAGCGCCGCGTTGTCGGAAGTGCCGCGCGCGGTGAGCAGGACGAAGCGAGGGTTGCGGGCGGCGATCCGGGCCGCGATGTCGAAGATCTTCGGGGCGCCCTCGTCGAGGATGCGCCGCAGGACGGCCGGCTGCTCGGCCATCTCCGCCGCCATGATCCGGCCGGGGACGGGGGCAGTCTGCGGGTCGGACATCAGGATGTGCCTCCGATGAGATGGTTCGACCCCGCCCGGACGGGGATGCCCGGCGAGGACCTCTACGGCGGCGAGTCCGCACACTCGCTGCGGTGGTTCCGTGATTCCTGCGGCAATCGTACGGGGACTCCCCCGCGCGGCACATCCGAGAGCCCCTCCCGGTGGTCCGGAAGGGGCTCTCCCCGGGGCACCGGCCCCGCCGGCGGGGCTCAGCCCTGCTTGTTGATCAGCTGGTCGATCGCGGCGTCCGCCTCCTTGGCGGCCTGGTCCACCGGCTTGTTGCCCTTGAGGATCGCGGTGAGCATGTCGGGCAGGATCTTCTGCTTCTCGATCGCGCCCCAGCCCGGCGCCAGCGGGGTGAACCAGGCGTCGGGCACCGCGTTGGCCGCGGCGGCGGTCGCCGGCTTGCTCTTCAGCGGGTTCAGCTGGGTGAGGTTGTTCGGCAGGATGTCCTTGTCCGCCAGCGCCTGCTGGGACTTGGTACTGGTGAACATCCGGACCCAGTCGGCGGCCAGCGCGGCCGACGGCGACTTGGCGGTGACGGCGAGGTCCGAGCCGCCGATGAAGGTCGGCAGCGGCTTGCCGCCCGGGCCGGGCATGGTGGCCAGCTTGACGGCGTCCTTGAGGGTCGGGTCGCCGGTGACCGGCGCGGTCACGCTGGAGGCCTCGTAGCCGTTGCCGTAGAAGGCCCCGGCGTGGCCGCGGGCCATCGCCTCGAACTGGTTCTGCTCGTTGACCGCCAGGTCGCCCTTGTTGTACTTGCGCACCAGGTCGACGAAGTGGTTCAGCCCCTGCTGGGACTTCGGGTCGCTGAGCGTGCCGTGCCAGTTCCCGGCGCTGTCGAAGCGGGCGATGGCGCCGCCGTACGCGGAGACGTAGCTCATCGCGGCGTACCAGTACGGGCCGGGCAGGTAGAGCGCGGAGTAGCCCTTGTCGGCCTTGTTCTTGTCCGCGACCTTGTCCAGGGCCGCCTTCAGTTCGTCCTCGGTCTTGGGGAACTCCGCGCTGCCGGTGGCCGTCTGGAAGGCCGTCGCGTTGTAGATGGCGACCCGGGCGCCCGCGTAGTACGGCACGCACCAGAGCTTGTCCTGGTAGGTGCAGGTGTTGGCGAGCGCCTTGATCCAGGCGTCCGAGTTGTCGAAGCTGGAGCGCTCCACCGGGGCCAGCGCGCCGGCGAGCACGTACTTCATGGTCTCGGTGTTGCCGAGCTCCACCACGTCGGGGGCGTTGCCCTCGGCGAGCGCCTTGTCCAGCTTGCCGACCTTGTCGGCCCACCCCTGGTAGGCCAGCCGCAGGGTGACGTTGGGGTACTTCGCCGCGAACTCGTCGTTCACCCGCTGCACGAGGTCCGGCCAGTTCTTCTGGGCGTCGTCCATCAGCCAGACGGTGACCGTGCCGGTGGCGGACTTCGGGTCCGCCGTGGCGGCCTTGCCGTCGCCCGAGGGCGAGCCGCCCGAGGAACAGGCCGTCAATCCGGCGGCGAGCGCCAGGATCCCGAACGTCGCCATGAGCTGACGCTTCTTCACGCCATCCTCCGAGGGTGCTAGAGCCTGTGCCCGCCGGCAGCGTGATGGCGCGTCCGCCGGGAGGGATCCGGGCGGGGACGGCGAAGTGCTTCAGGAAGGGCCTATACCACATCCGGTGAGGTTGAAGTTCGAACCGGATGGACTGGAGCCTGGCCTAGACCACTGGCGGTGTCAACGCCAAATGGCCAGGCCGACAAGGACGTTGCAGACCTGTTGTAGCCCGTGGCGATCAGTTGCGACGTCATCACCCTAAGTAGAACTTAAGACTGTCTTAAGGCCGATTTGAGGGAACACCGTCATCTGGGAACGCCGCAGGCCAACGGCGGGAAAACGGAACGGGCCCGCCATGCGCCATGCGCATGACGGGCCCGCTCGCGGAGGCCTTCCCGGCCCCCGGGGTCACGGTCCGACGGGACCTCAGCCGATCGCTCCCGACTGGCCGGTGAGCACCTCGACGGCCGCCAGCCCGCAGACCCGGGCGGCGCCGTGGGTGGCGATGTGGAGCGCGCCGACCGGCTCGGACTGCGGCAGGCCCATCTCGACCACCGCGGCGTCCGGGCGGGCCGCCACCAGCCGGGACAGCGCGGCGGACATCCAGGCGTAGCGGTGCGCGTCGCGGACCACCAGCACCAGGCGGCGGCCCTCGGCGCCGGCCACCACCTCGGCGACCAGCGCGTCCAGCTGCTCCGGGGCGGCGTCCTTCGGACCGACCTCCCGGGTGCGGGTGCCGGGGAAGCGGTCGGCCAGCATGTCGGCCACGCCCCACGGGGTCACCGCGCCGACGGCGATGTTGGGCTCGTCGGAGAACGAGGCCACGTACGGGCGCTCGGTCACCGGCAGGGCCTCCCGGCCCGGCGCCCGGACCACCCGCAGCGCGCGGCGGGCGGCCCGCAGGCCGACCGCCAGATCGGGCTCCAGCCGCTCGCCCTGGGCCGCGATCCGGCCCCAGCTGCCGAGCGCGCGCACCCGGTCGGCGGCCTCGGCCAGCCGCTCCTCCGGGAGCTTGCCGGCCCGCACGCCCGCCACGATGGCGTCGCGCAGCAGCAGCACGGTGTCCTCGTCGGCCAGCCCGCCGCCGACGCAGATCGCGTCCGCACCGGCCGCCAGGGCCAGGACGGTGCCCTCGCCCATGCCGAAGGTGTCGGCGATGGCGCCCATCTCGATCGCGTCGCTGACGATCAGGCCCTGGTAGCCGAGGCCGCCGTCGACCGGGGCCGCGCGCAGCAGGTCGCGCAGCACGCGGGGGCTGAGCGTGGCCGGCAGCTTCGGGTCGAGCGCCGGGATCATGATGTGGGCCGTCATCACGGCCTTGGTCCCGGCCGCGATGGCGGCCTGGAACGGGATCAGGTCGCGGGCGCGCAGGGTGGTCAGGTCGACGTCGATCACCGGCAGGCCGTGGTGCGAGTCGACCGCGGTGTCGCCGTGCCCGGGGAAGTGCTTCGAGCAGGCGGCCACGCCGGCCGACTGCAGGCCCTCGACCCAGGCCGCGGTGTGCCGGGCGCACAGCTCCGGGTCGGCGCCGAAGGAGCGGACGCCGATCACCGGGTTGCGCGGGTTGGAGTTGACGTCCGCGGTGGGCGCCCAGTTGTAGTTGACGCCGGCGGCCGCCAGCGCGCGGCCCAGCTCGCGGGCGACGTCGCGGGTCAGCGCCGGGTCGTCGATCGCGCCGAGGGCGAAGTTGCCCGGCCAGGAGGAGCCGGAGCCGGCCTCCAGGCGGGTGACGTCGCCGCTCTCCTCGTCGATCGCGATCAGGAGGTCGGGGTTCTCCTCGCGCAGCGCCCTGGTGAGCGCCGACAGCTGGTCGAGACCGGTGACGTTGCGGTCGAAGAGCGCGACCGAACCGAGGCCGGCCGCGAGGTGGCGGCGGACCCACTCCGGGGGCTCGGTGCCGACGAAGCCGGGCTGCAGGACGGTCAGCGCGTCACGGTGCAGCTGGTCGCTGGCCGGGAGGGTGGGGACAAGGATGCTCACGTCGCGTCAGCCCTTCACTGCACCGTCGGTCAAGCCACCGACGGCCTTGCGCTGGAGGAATACGAAGAGGATCAGCACCGGGAGGGCGAACAGCGTCGAGGCGGCCATGGTGGCACCCCAGTCGGTGCCGAAGTTGGTCTGGAACGAGGACAGCCAGAGCGGCAGGGTCTGCCCCTCGGTCTTGTTCAGGATCAGGACCAGGGGGAACTCGTTCCACGCGGTGATGAAGCCGAACAGCGAGGTCGACATCAGGCCCGGGGCGAGCAGCGGGAAGATCACCTTCACGAAGGCCTGGGTGCGGGTGCAGCCGTCCACCATCGCCGACTCCTCCAGCTCCTTCGGGACGGCGGCGATGAAGCTGCGCAGCGTCCAGATGGTGAAGGGCAGGACCATCATCATGTAGAAGGCGGTCAGCGGGACCAGGCTGTTCAGCATCTCGCTGTCGCGGGCGATCAGGTAGACCGCGATGGTCATGACCTCCCAGGGCGCCATCTGCGCCGCCATCACGACCAGGACGAAGGCCTTGCGGCCGCGGAACCGCATCCGGGCGATGGCGAAGGACGCCAGGGTCGCGATCACCAGCGAGATCAGCACCGCGACGACCGTCACCGTGAAGCTGTTGGTGACGTACGTCCAGAACTTGGGCGCGTTGACCGCCGTGGTGAAGTGGTCGAACGTCGCGTGGATCGGCAGGAAGACCGGCGTCCGGCTGACGATGTCCTTGTCGTCCTTGAAGGCCGTGATGACCATCCAGTAGACCGGGAAGATGAAGAAGACGAAGAGGACGAGCGCGATCACGTTCGGCCAGGTACGTCCGATGAGCGAGCGCCTCACAGCTCGTCCTCCTGCTTCAGAATGATCCGGAAGTAGTACGCCATCAGCACGCCGAGCATCAGGATGGTGAGCACCGCGATCGCGGCGCCGGTCCCGTAGTGCTGGGCGCCGGAACCCTCCAGGAAGGCGTGGACGGGCAGCGTCCGGGTGAGCGAGTCGGGGCCGCCCGCCTTGATCGCGTAGACCTGGGTGAAGGCCTTGAAGACCCAGATGACCTCAAGGAAGGTCGTGGCCAGGAAGAACGGCCGCAGGCTGGGGAAGATCACCGAGGTGAAGATCTTGGCGGGGCCGGCGCCGTCCATCCGGGCCGCCTCGTAGAGCTCCTTCGGGATGGTCGTCAGACCGGCGTACATGTTGAACGCCACGAAGGGGATCGAGCCCCAGACGATCAGCAGGATGATCACGAAGAAGGTGGAGTACTGGCTGCCGGTCCAGTTGTAGGCGGCCATCGAGTGCCAGCCCAGCTGGTCCAGGAACCAGTTCACGACACCGAAGCGGGTGTCGAACAGCCAGGTGTAGACGGTGGTCGCGGCGACCACCGGCATGGCCCAGGCGAGGAGCAGGCCGACCGAGAGCACCAGCCGCATCTTCTTGCCGAGCCGGTTGAGCAGCAGGCCGACCAGCGAACCGCCGACCATGATCAGGACCACGTTGACCAGGGTGAACGCGACCGTCCGGCCGGTGACCGCCCAGAAGTCGGCGTTGGTCAGCTGCTCGGTGTAGTTCTCGAAGCCGTTCCACTCGGTCAGGTGCTGGACGAGCTGGCGCGCGTTCAGGTTCTGGAACGAGACCAGCACGGTCTTCAGCAGGGGCCAGCCCAGCAGGCCCAGGGTCACCACGGTGGCCGGCAGCAGCAGCAGGTACGGGGCGAACCGCGTGCCGAAGCCCGGTCCGCCCGCTGTTCTGGTGCTCTTCTTCGGAGTGCCCTCGGCGCCGCCGGCGACGCTCGTCTCAATAGTGGCCACAGCAGCCTTCCCTGTGTCCGGGGACTGTGTCTGCACCCGCTCCGAATGCACAGCCATCGTTCTCTCTTCCTGGAACCTGACCACGACGGACAGGCGCCGCCCACCGGCCCCCCGCCGGGGGCCGGTGAGCGACGCCGCTCGACTACTACTGCTTGGCGTTCAGACGCTTGGCGATCTCGTCGTCGGCCTTCTTGGCGGCGGCGGCGTAGTCACCGGTCAGGGCGCCGGTCAGGAACTCCTTGATGGGGTTCGGGTTGTTCTCGACGCTCGCCCAGTTCGGCGTGGTCGGGGTGATCCCGCCGGAGGAGGCGGCGACCTTGGCGGCGGCGGCGAAGTCGCCGACCACCTTGTCGTCCAGCGACTTCTTGTTCGGGATGCTGCCGGCACCCGCGACGAGACCCTCGTTCTTGTCGTTGAGGGCGATCTTCAGGAAGTCCTTGGCCATGTCGGTGTTCTTGCTCGCCTGGGCGATGGCCAGGTTCGAGCCGCCGAGGAACACGCCGGAGGCCTTGTCGGCGGTCTTGCCCGGGAGCGGGAAGTAGCCGATCTTCTCCTTCGGCATCTCCTTCTCGGTCGGGATCTCCCAGCCGAGGCCGATGATCGAGCCGATGTCGCCCTTGGCGAAGACGTCCTTCTGCTGCGGCTTGGCCTCGTCACCGTCCTTGGCGGCGGTGGCCGAGTAGCTCTGCAGCTTCTTGTAGGTGTCGAAGGCCTTCTGCGCCTCGGGGGTCGACAGACCGCCGGCCCACTTGTCGCCGTCCTTCTTCGCCAGCTTGCCGCCCTCGCTGGTGAGCAGACCGAAGTAGGTGTACCACTCCTGGCCGGGCATGTAGATCGGGTCGGTGACGCCGGGGACGGCCTTGACCTTCTCCAGGTCGGCGTAGAACTCGTCCAGGGTCTTCGGCGGCGTGGTGATGTTCGCCTTGCCCCAG
This sequence comes from Kitasatospora sp. NPDC001603, assembly GCF_040298365.1. Taxonomy (NCBI): domain Bacteria; kingdom Bacillati; phylum Actinomycetota; class Actinomycetes; order Kitasatosporales; family Streptomycetaceae; genus Kitasatospora; species Kitasatospora sp. NPDC001603. Next base: position 49,893 of record NZ_JBEPAA010000040.1, on the reverse strand, counting down.
ATCTCCTTGTTGTAGGCGACCACGCGGTTGGTCACGAACCACGGGGCGGCGTACTGCTTGCCGTCCAGGATCGCGGACTCGCTCTGGTTGTCGTTCCAGTCGGCACCGCCCAGGGCGGCCTTGTCCTTGGTGATGTCGAGCAGACCACCGGTGGCCGCGTAGCCCGCGGTCTGGGTGTTGCCGACCTCGAGGACGTCGACCGAGCCCTCGGACAGCGCCGCGGTGACCTTGGGGCCGATGCCGGTCCACTCCTGGATCTGGTACTCGACCTTGGAGCCCGGGTAGGTGGACTCGAACTCGGTCTTGACCGCGTCGTCCCAGCCCTTGGGGGCCGAGCCGGACATCAGCCACACCTTGAGCGTCTTGCCGCTGTAGTTCTTGGCGGCGGACGAGGACGAGCCGGCCTTGTCGCCGTCGCTCTTGGCGTCCGAACCACAAGCCGCCAGGCCGACGACCATTGCTGCGACGCCGACCGCCGCGATGAGCTGACGCTTCACGCCATCCTCCTGAGGGATGCCTGAGTGACCCCCGTCGGGTGGCAGCGGCAGACCCACATAAAGCGGGAGGAAAGGTGCCGCGGAGCCCATCGAACGGGTGGGGGGATTCATAGTTACCGATCTAGTGGTGTAGACCAGATGCCTGGAGCTTGGCCTAGACCAATGGGCCTGTCAACGGCTCTTAGACCGATCCGGACCACCCGTTATCAAGCCGACACCGCACATCGTTCATCGCGTGATGAGGTATTCGTTCCGTAGCCATACATGCAACGATGTGAGTTGTTAACGATGCGGCGGGGCGCCCAAAGACCCCGCGAGAAGCGGGAGACAGGTCCGATGAGCAGCGACGGGGGCAGCACGGCCCAGGTCAACGACCCCCAGGTGAAGAACCTCCCCGCGCAGACCGGCGCGGACGCCACCGCGCGGGTGCCCAAGTACTACGGCCTCAAGCGCCATCTGCTGCAGCTCACCGAGACCCAGCCGGCCGGTACCCCGGTACCGCCCGAACGGGCACTCGCCGCCCAGTTCGACACCTCGCGCACCACCGTCCGGCAGGCCCTCCAGGAGCTGGTGGTCGAGGGGCGGCTGGAGCGCATCCAGGGCAAGGGCACCTTCGTCGCCAAGCCCAAGGTCGCCCAGGCGCTCCAGCTCACCTCCTACACCGAGGACATGCGCGCCCAGGGCCTGGAGCCCACCTCCCGGCTGATCGAGATCGGCTACATCACCGCCGACGACCGGCTGGCCCCGCTGCTGGACATCAAGCCCGGCGGGCGGGTGCTGCGGATCGAGCGCCTGCGGCTGGCCAACGGCGACCCGATGGCCATCGAGGTCGCCCACCTCTCCGCGAAGCGCTTCCCGGCCCTGCGCCGCAACCTGGCCAAGCACAACTCGCTGTACACGGCCCTGCGCGAGGTGTACGGCGTCACGGTGGCCGAGGCCGAGGAGACCATCGAGACCACCCTGGCCACCCCGCGCGAGGCCGGGCTGCTCGGCTCCGACCTCGGGCTGCCGATGCTCCAGCTCGCCCGGCACTCCTTCGACGCGGACGGCGACCCGGTCGAGTGGGTGCGGTCCATCTACCGCGGCGACCGGTACAAGTTCATCACCCGGCTCAAGCGCCCCGAGTAGGCTTCCGGCCGCTCCCCCACCGCTCTCCCGGCACCGGCGTACGCACGGCGTACGCCGGTGCCTTCGTGCACGGGCCCGGCGCGCGGCGGCCCGCCCCGGCGCGCGGAGCGTCCGGAATGCGGGAAGTTCTGTCGTTCCCGGTGACACAGATCACGCCATGCTCTAGATTTCGCACCCGTATTGACTGTCGATCACCAGTGGTGCTGCTCGGCGGGTTCCGGGGGGCTGTGCGGTGCTCCGGGGCTGCGGCGCCGTCGGGGTGAGCCCTCTGGAGCGGAGCCGAACCATGTCGTCAGATCCTGCTGCCACCGAACCTGTCATGCCCGAGCCACCGGGCCCGGCGGCCGTGCCGGCGGTGACGCCGGAACGGGTCCTGGCCGGGCTCGCCCTGCTCGTGCCGATCGTCGCGATGCTCTGGGTGTCCTCGTACGACAAGACCGACCCCGAGGCGGGCGGGGTGCCCTTCTTCTACTGGTACCAGCTGCTCTGGGTGCCGGTGTCGGCCGTCTTCACGGTGGCCGCGTACCTGCTGATCAACCGGGACGAGAAGGCCCGCAAGGCGGGTGGCGCGCGATGACCGGCGTCAACGTACCGGCCCTGACCGTCTTCGTCCTCTTCTTCGTGCTGGTCACCGTGATGGGCTTCATGGCCTCGCGCTGGCGCCGGGCCGACGACGCCCTGCACCTGGACGAGTGGGGCCTGGGCGGCCGCAGCTTCGGGACCTGGGTGACGTGGTTCCTGCTCGGCGGCGACCTCTACACCGCCTACACCTTCGTCGCCGTCCCGGCGGCGGTCTACGCGACCGGCGCGGCCGGCTTCTTCGCGGTGCCGTACACGATCATCGCGTACCCGCTGGTCTTCCTCTTCCTGCCCCGGCTCTGGTCGGTCTCCCGGGTGCACGGCTACGTCACCCCGGCCGACTTCGTGCGCGGGCGGTACGGGTCCAAGCCGCTCGCCCTGGTCGTGGCGCTGACCGGCATCCTGGCCACGATGCCCTACATCGCGCTCCAGCTGGTCGGCATCCAGGCGGTGCTGGACGTGCTGGGCGTCGGCGGCGGGGAGAACGCCAACTGGTTCGTCAAGGACCTGCCGCTCTTCATCGCCTTCGGCGTGCTGGCCGCCTACACCTACTCCTCCGGGCTGCGGGCGCCGGCGCTGATCGCCTTCGTCAAGGACGCCCTGATCTACATCGTGATCATCGTCGCGGTGATCTACATCCCGCTGCGGCTCGGCGGCTACGGGCACATCTTCGACGCGGTCGGCGAGAAGTTCAGCGCTCCCAAGTCGGCCGGCTCGCTCACCGTGCCCGAGAACAAGCAGTGGACGTACGCCACGCTGGCGATCGGCTCGGCGATGGCGCTCTTCATGTACCCGCACTCGGTGACCGGCGTACTGGCCTCGAAGTCCCGCAACACCGTCCGCCGCAACATGGCGATCATGCCCGCCTACTCGCTGATGCTGGGCCTGCTGGCGCTGCTCGGCTTCATGGCGATCGCGGCCGGCATCGGCAAGGGCGACAAGAAGTTCAACGCCCAGCTTTCGGTGCCGCAGCTGTTCGAGAACATGTTCCCGGACTGGTTCACCGGCGTGGCCTTCGCGGCGATCGGGATCGGCGCGCTGGTGCCGGCCGCCATCATGTCGATCGCGGCGGCCAACCTCTTCACCCGCAACGTCTACAAGGAGTTCCTGAAGCCGGCCGCCACCCCCGCCGACGAGACCAGGGTCGCCAAGCTGGCCTCGCTGCTGGTCAAGGTCGGCGCGCTGGTCTTCGTGCTCAGCATGGACAAGCAGGCGGCGATCAACCTGCAGCTGCTCGGCGGGCTGTGGATCCTGCAGACCTTCGTCTCGATCGTCGGCGGCCTGTTCACCCGGTGGTTCCACCACTGGGCGCTGTTCGCCGGCTGGGCGGTCGGCATGATCTACGGCACCTGGGAGGCGTACGACATCGCCAGCCCCGCCACCAAGCACTTCGGCGGGAACGCCGCCGAGATCCCCGGCATCGGCGAGCTCGGCTACATCGGCCTCACCGCCTTCGTGCTCAACCTGGTCGTCTCGGTGGTGCTCACCCTGGTGCTCCGGGCGGTCAAGGCGCCGGACGGGCCGGACGAGACCCGGCCGGGCGACTACAGCGCCGAATCCGGCGACGAAGAGCTGAAGAACGCGCCGGAGCCCGTGGCGGCGCACTGATTCGCTCCGCGCGCGCCCTGTGACCGCGCCGCCTCCTCCGTGAACACTGGAGGAGGCGGCGCGATCATATGTATGAACGGCCGCACATGCAGGGCACCACCAGACCGGACCGGCATCCGGCCGGCACCCGATCGACCCACGGGGAGCAGCGGCGATGGCAGAGCTCGGCACCACACTCAACGGTCAGCACCAGTCCACCCACCGGCCCGGCCCGCAGGTCACCGCGGCGCCCTACCCGGCGGCGCCCGCCCCGCACACCGCGCCGGTGACGGCCCCCGGCCCGCTGCCGTCCGTGCTGATCGCCACCCGGCACGGCGAGTCCACCGCCAACGTCGAGTTCCAGCTCGCCGAGGCGGCCGGCGCGCTGAGCGTGCCGATCAGCTGCCGCGACGCGGACATCCCGCTCTCGCTCCAGGGCCGGCAGCAGGCCCAGGCGCTCGGCCGCTGGTGGGCCGGCCTGCCCAGCGCCGACCGCCCGCGCAGCGTCTGGTGCTCCCCCTACGAGCGCACCACCGAGACCGCCCGGATCGCGCTGGCCCAGGCCGCCGGGCTGGGCGCGGTACCGGTCTCGCTCGCCGTCCGCTACGACGAGCGGCTGCGCGACCGCGAGCTGGGCATCCTGGAGATGCTGCCCAAGGCCGCGATCGAGGCCAGGCACCCGGACGAGGCCGCGAGACGCCGCAAGATGGGCGAGCTCTACTACCGCCCTCCCGGCGGGGAGTCCTGGGCGGACGTGGCCCTGCGGGTGCGCAGCGTGCTGCGCGACATCTGCGCGGAGGAGGCCGGGCGGCCGGTCCTGCTGGTCGCGCACGACTGTACGGTGCTGATGCTCCGCTACGCGCTGGACCGGCTCACCGAGGCGCAGTTGACGGCCCTGGACACGGTCCGCAACTGCTCCACCAGCCTGTGGCGGGCCGAGGCCGGGCGGCTGCGCCCGGCGCACTGGAACGACACCGGGCACCTGACGCTCGGCTGAGGCCGCGGGCCGTCGGCCGACGGGGGCGGGCCCGGGCGGGCCGCCGTCAGCCGACGGCCGGTTCGGCGAAGCAGCGGCGGTACGCCAGCGGGGTCGTGCCGAGCCGGCGGCCGAAGTGGTGCCGCAGGGTGGCGGCGTTGCCGAAGCCGCAGCGCGCGGCGATCGCGTCGACCGGCTCGGCGGTGCTCTCCAGCAGCCGCTGGGCGAGCAGCAGCCGCTGCCCGGTGAGCCAGCGGTGCGGGGTGGTGCCGGTCTCCTGCTGGAAGCGGCGGGCGAAGGTGCGCGGCGACAGGTGCACCCGGGCCGCCAACTGCTCGACGGTGGACTCCTCGTCCAGGTGGTGGCGCATCCAGTCGAGCAGCGGCGCGAGGGACTCGCCGTCCCCCTCGGGCAGCGGCCGGGCGACGAACTGGGCCTGGCCGCCCTCCCGGTGCGGGGCCACCACCATCCGGCGGGCGATCCCCCGGGCCACCTCGGCGCCCTGGAACCGGCGGACCAGGTGCAGGCAGGCGTCGATGCCCGCCGCCGTGCCGGCCGAGGTGATCACCGGGTCGTCGTCCACGTAGAGCACGTCCGGCTCGACGGTGGTCCGCGGGAACCGGGCGGCCAGCTCCGCGGTGTGCCGCCAGTGCGTGGTCGAGCGGCGGCCGTCCAGCAGCCCCGCGGCGCCGAGCACGAAGGCGCCGCTGCAGATCGAGAGCACCCTGGCACCGCCCTCCACCGCCGCGCGCACGGCGTCCACCAGCGGCTCCGGGTAGTGCGGGCGCACCCCGGTGGCGGTCACCACGACGAGGTCGGCCTCGGCGAGCCGCTCCGGGCCGTACGGGACGTCCACCGAGAAGCCGGCGTGGGTGCGGTGCGGCCCGGGGCGGGCACCGGCGACGGCGAAGTCGTACCGGGGCAGGCCGTCCGCACTGCGGTCCAGGCCGAAGACCTCGCAGGCCACCCCGAGTTCGAAGGGGTGGAGCTCCTCCAGCACCACCGCGACCACGTTCTTCAGCATGCCGCCCAGGATGCCTCCCCGGGGAGCCCGCGGGGAAGGGCCCGGGTGGCAGGATTTCGATGGGATCGGGCATTCCTGCCACTCGTGGCCGGCCTGCCGCGCCGCGAGAGTGGAGCCATGGACTCCGACACGCTCGCAAGTGCACTCGCCCTGGTCGGGACCGTCGGCGGCTTCGGACTGCTCGGCACCCTGATCGGGCGCGACGTGGCCCGCGGCGCCGCCACCGGCCGCGACAACTGGCACCGGCCCGGCGGGTACCCCGTCGACCCGGCGCTGCCCGACCGGCTCTACGGCACCATGCCGGCCGCCTCGCTGCGCCCCGACGCCGACCCGGCCGCCACCGCCACCCCTGCCGTCGCCGGCCCGGCGGCGGCCGCTGCCACCGGTCCGCGGGCGGCCGCCCCGGCGCCCGCCGCCGGACGCGGCTCCGGCACACTGACCGGATGGACATCGTCATCCGCCCGGCCCGCGAAGCGGACCTCGAAGCAGCCGGCCACGTCACCGTCGAGGCCTTCGTCGGCGACGGTTACACCTCGCCCGAGAGCCAGTACGTCGACCTCCTGCGCGACACCGCCCGCCGGGCCCGGGAGGCCGAGCTCCTCGTCGCGGTCGACGCGGCCGAAGGACGGGTGCTCGGCTGCGTGACCTTCGCCGTGGGCGGCACCGAGTGGGCCGACATCGCCACCCCGGACGAGGGCGAGATCCGGATGCTCGCCACCGCGTCGGCCGCCCGCGGCCGGGGCGTCGGCGAGAGCCTGGTGCGCGCCGCCCTGACCCGCAGCCGCGAACTCGGCCTGGCCGGGATGGCCTTCTCCACCCGCCCCGACATGACGACCGCCCACCGCATCTACGAGCGGATCGGCTTCCGCCGGACCCCGGAACGCGACTGGGCGCCGTACCCGGGGATGGACCTGATGGTCTACAGCATGGCCTTCTGACGGCCCACCGGGGGCGGTCCGGCCGCGGGCCGGCCCGCCGGTCAGGGGGCGGCGGAGCGGCGGGCCGGGGACCGGACCGGCCGGCTGCCCCGGCGGCCGACGAACGATCAGGCCGCTCTTTTGATATAAACCTCTGATCGAGACACGTCGTGGTAGCCCATCGATCAGAGGAGCAGCACCTCATGTACGACGGGCCCGGCATCGGCGCGCCCTCCGCGGCGAGCGGACCCACCCTGCGGGACATGCGCGAGGCGCGCGGGATCCCCGCGCCGCGCGGCAGCCGGTACGCGATCCCCGCGGAGCCGCCCGCCCCCCGGCGGCCGGTGCCGCCGTCGGTGCGCTTCAAGGCGGTGGACGGCCTGCGCGGCCTCGCCATCGCCTCCGTGCTGCTCTACCACACCAACTGGTTCCAGAACGGCCTGTTCGGTGTGGACGCCTTCTTCGTCCTCTCCGGCTTCCTGGTCACCCTGGTCCTGATCCGGGAGCTGGACCGCACCGACGGCATCGCCCTCGGCGTCTTCTACCGCCGCCGGGCCAAGCGGCTGCTGCCCGGCCTGCTGGTCACCGTGCTCCTGGTGGTCCTCGTCTCGGCCCTGCTCAGCCCGCTCAAGGACGTGAAGGAGCTGCGCCCGCAGGCGCTGGCCGCGCTGGCCCAGGTCGCCAACTGGGCGCAGCTGGAGCGCGGTGACGCCTACTGGCAGCACTTCGCCGGCATCGACCCGCTGGCCGCGATGTGGTCGCTCAGCATCACCGAGCAGTTCTACGTGGTCTGGCCGCTGCTCCTGCTGCTGATCTACGCCGTCTGCCGCCGCTCGCTCAAGGCCGCGGGCATCGTGACCGGTGTGCTGTTCGCCGGCGCCGCCGCCGTCGCCCCGCTGATGTGGAACGGCTCCAACAGCGACCGGCTCTACCTGGGCACCGAGTCCCGCGCGGTCGGTTTCGCGGCCGGCGCCGCCGCCGCCTTCGTGGTCTACCTGCGGCTGCGCCGCACGGTCCAGGAGGGTCCGGAGACGGGCTCGCGGGCCCAGCGGCGTTCGCCCGGCCGTCCGGGGGCCGGGAGCACGGTGCTGCCCACCGTGGTCGGCACCCTCGCGCTGGGCGGTCTGGTCTGGGCCAGCCTCAGCGTGGACAACTACCACGAGCCCTGGCTGTACCGGGGCGGGCTGGCCGGCGTCGCGGTGCTCTCGGCCGTCCTCGCCGCCTCGCTCTGCCACGACCGCGGTCCGCTGGTCCGGCTCCTCGCACTGCCCCCGCTGCGGCTCACCGGCACCATCTCCTACAGCCTCTACCTGCTGCACCTGCCGGTCTACTGGCTGCTCCAGCGGTTCGTCGACGACATCTCGCCGGCGCTGCTGCTGGCCATCGGCGCGCCCGTCTCCTGGGTGCTGGCCTGGCTGCTGCACACCGGCACCGAGCGGCTGCGGGTGCTGCGCTGGCGACCGCTGCCGACCATCCCGCTGCTGGCCGCCGCCGCGCTGACGGCCACCGCCGGCGCCTGGTACCTGCCCGCCTGGGTCGAGCACGACATGCGCGGCGGCCCCGCCGACAAGCCGCTGGTACTCGCCCTCGGCGACTCCTTCTCCGAGGACCTGGCCACCGGCCTGTACCGGCACGGCGACCGCTTCCGGGTGGTCGACGGCGGCATCAGCGGCTGCGGCGTGTTCGGCTCCGAGAAGGTCCGCGGCACCTCCCGGGTGGAGTTCGACACCACGGACGACTGCCGCGACCGCACCGCGCTCTGGGCGAAGAGCCTGGACCGCGTCCAGGCGCAGGCGGTCGTCCTGCACCTCGGCTGGGACGCCGCCGAGCAGTACCTGGACGGCAGCTGGCTCAACCCCTGCGACGAGGACTACCGCACCCGGTACACCGCCCAGCTCACCCAGGCGACGGACCTGGTCCGCGAGCGCGCGCACGGCGCCCGGGTGCTGCTGATGAACGAGCGGGTGCAGAACGGCGCGATCAGCAAGGCCTGGGGCACCTGCTACAACCAGCAGGTGGGCGACTTCGTGAAGGCCTCCGGCGGCGCCGTCCAGCTGCTCGACCTGAACGCCTTCTACTGCCCCGGCGGCAACTGCCTCTGGAAGGACCGGGACGGCCATCTGGTCTCCCCCGCCACCGACGGCGTGCACCTCACGCCGGCCGGCATGCGGCTGGTGACGCCGTGGCTGGAGCAGCAGATCGCGGACGCGCTGGCCGGGGTCCGGCCGCCGGACGCGCCGGCTCCCCAGCCGACGCCGACCGCCCCGGCGACGCCGACCGCCCCGCCGGCCACCGAACAGGCCACCCCGACCGAGCAGCCGTCCCCGAGCCACTCGACGACCCCGTCCCGCAAGCCCACCACCACGCCGTCCCGCAAGCCCACCACCACCCCGACCCGGGCGGCGACCCCGCCGGCCGGTCAGCCGGCCGCGCCCTCCGGGACGGCGTAGGTCTGCGCGAAGCAGTCGCGGATCGCCTGCTCGGAGGCGGGGCGCCCGGCGAAGTCCATCCGCGGGGTGTCCTGGTTGGTGGGCAGGGTCGGGTCGATGCCGAAGTAGAGCGACCAGAAGTACAGTCCGGCCAGCTTCCGCTCCTGCGCCACCTGGCAGACCGCGGTGAACCAGGTGGCCTGCACGGGCTCGTTGAGCTCGCGCTTGGTGTAGAAGTCACCGGGCGTCTTGTAGGCGCCCTTCTGCGCCGGGATACCCACCTCGGTCAGCTTGGTGGTCGGCTGCGGGCCCTTGCCGCGCTTGTCCAGCCAGCTGTTCCAGCTGGCCGCCAGGTCGGCCGCGGTGGCGTCGTCCCCGGCCGACTTGGCCGGGAAGTAGGCGTCGACGCCGGTGCGCCCGGTCGGCACTGCGACGGCGCCCTTGGACCAGTTGTCCCAGTTGGCGTCGTAGGCCACCTCGCCGTGGAAGGTCTTCCCGGCCTGCTCGACCAGCGGGGCCCAGTGCGGGTCGGCCTCCAGCGAGTTGAACTCGGTACCGATGGTGAACTCGGTCGCGTCGTGCTCCTCGGCCGCCTTCAGGTAGGGCGCCAGGAAGGCCGCGTAGCTGGCGAACCAGGCGTCCCGGTCGGTGGGGGCGATGTTGCCGCGCCAGCCGTTGTTGGCCGGCTTCAGCGACTCCTCGTCCAGGATCGGCCGGACGGTGGTGCGCAGGCCCGCCCGGTGCGCGGTGTCCAGCAGGATCGCCAGCCGGTCCGGGCTCGGGGTGGTCGGCCGGGCGGCGACCGCGTTGGACTTGCTGCCCACCGTGTAGAACGGGAAGGACACCGAGAGCGCGTTGGCGTTCAGGCCGACCACGTACTTGACGATGCGGTCCGCCTTGCCCTGGACGAAGCTCTCCGGGTCGGCCGGGTCGTCCAGCCAGTACACCTGGACGCCCCACTCCGGGCTGCCCTTCGCCCACGGCCGCGCCACCTTGAGCCCGGTGTCCTCCGGCGGCGCGTCCTTGCCGAATCCCCAGACCCGGCCCTGCTCGGCCGGGGCACCGGCCCAGTGCACCTCGGTCGGGCGCTTGTGGTCGAACTTGATCGGGTGGTCGCCCCAGACGATCGGCACGCCCACGGTGAGGCCGAGCACGACGGTCGGCAGGATGAAGATGACGAAGCGTTTCATATCTGGCAGCAGTCCCTGGTCGCCGGTCAGGCCGGCTTGGCGATGACGACGAACTTGTTCTCCTCGCGGCGCAGGAACTTGATCAGTCCCCGCATCCCGCCCCAGCCCTCCAGCAGGGAGAACAGCGGGATGGCCGCCACCACCGCCATCGGCTCCCACCACTTGCGCCGGTGGTCGGCCGAGCCCACCACGTTCAGGCGCAGGCCCTCCCAGTACGTCCAGATCACGTAGGCGAAGTTGATCGACCAGATCAGCACCACCGACTGGGTCACCGGCGAGGTGTTCATCGTCCCGGTGAACCAGGCGATCAGCAGCACCAGGCCGACGTGCTGGAGCGGTCCGAGCACCCAGCTGACCATGCCCATCCCGATGAACAGCCGGAACCGCAGCGGGATGCTCTTGTTGAAGCAGAGCGCCACCAGGCCCCAGGCCCAGCGCTCGCGCTGCTTGAGGAAGTCCTTGAGGCCGGCCGGCGAGGCGCCGTAGCAGCGGCCGTTGAACCAGTCGCTGCGGCCGGGGTAGCGCACGCAGAAGTTGAGCGCCATCTGGGCGTCCTCGACGATGGTGTCGGGGCCGAAGTCCCAGCCGATGGTGGCCTCCACCGAGGAGCGCACCAGCAGCAGTTCGCCGTGCACGCCGGCGATCGGCGTCCCGGTCCCGGTCATCGCGCGGAAGCGGGCGATGTCGTCGGCCGGGCGGATCGCGTCGGCGAGCCAGGTGAAGGTGGAGACGGCGTTCTCCCGGGGGTACGTCAGGATCCCCTGGGCCATGTGCTTGGCGTCGTCCCCGGCCCGGCGCTGCCGGTTGATGAACTGGGCCACCGCGGCGGCGGTGTCCGGCCCGACCCCGGTGTCGTCGTCCATGTGCAGCACCCAGACGTCGTCCTCGGCCTCGCCCTCCTCGATCCGCAGCTCGTGCGAGTAGTGGTTGGCGCGGGCCTTGAACTTGGTTCCGTTGGGCGTCTGGTAGGCCTTCGGGACGGTCACCACCCGGATCAGCGGGTTGCGGGCGGCCAGCTCGTCGATCTTCTCGCCGGCCGCGCAGCCCTCCTCGGTGAGGATGTCCACCCGCATCCACGGGAAGTAGGCCGGCAGGTGGTCGACGTACGACAGCACCGAGCGCTCCAGCGCCGGGTAGGTGTCGTGCCGGCCGATGGTCGGCACCAGGACGATCAGGTAGTCGTCGTCGACCGGCACCGCCGGGGTCATCCGGTTCGCCTTGCGCAGCCGGCGGCGGACCATCAGCACGCCCTGGAAGCCGATCAGCACGCCGAAGACCGGCATGCCCCAGAGGATCGTGATCGCCCAGCCGAGCGGGGTCGGGTTGGGCACGTACGCCCAGAGCGAGAAGCCGAAGATGATCACGAACGAGAGGTAGAACGGGACGATGCGCGGCTTCCACGACATCTGCCGGTCGGCGAGCCGAGCGGCCTCGCGGGACGTGGTGAGTACCGTCCGCGCGGGTGCTGGTGCTGTCATGGCGATAGTCGTTCCTCGTCTGTTGCGTCTGTCCGTTCACCCCGCCGGTCCGGGCCGGCGGGTCCTGCTCGCTACCCCGGGTAGGGCGGCGTCCCCGGGGCCGGCGGAACCGGCCCGGGCGTCACCGGCGGGGCCGGCCACGAGTGCTGGGGCTGCGGGGGCTGCGGCGGGACGGCGGCCGGCGGCGGGGTCCAGCCGGGCTGCGTCCGGTCGTGCGGGGGCCGGGGGGCCTGCTGTGGCTGCGGAGGCTGCTGGGGCTGGGGAGCCTGCTGGGGCTGCGGCCAGGCCTGCGCGGGCTGCTGGGGCTGGGTCGGCGGGTGGCCGGGAGCCTGGTCCTGCGGCAGCGTCTGCAGCAGCGACCAGTGCAGCTGGCCGGGCTGCAGCCCCTGCTGGGCGGGCAGCGGCTGGAACGGCGAGGGCTGCCCGGCGGCCGCCCACGGGCCCGGCGCCGGCGCCCAGCGGGATCCGGTCCGGCGCAGCGAGACGACCAGCAGCACCGCCAGCGTCGCGGTGACGGCCACCCCGAGCCCGAAGGTCGCCAGCTTCAGCCAGCCCTCGGTGGTGCCGGTGAACCACCGGCGCTGCGGGGCGTCCAGCAGCGCGCCGGTCAGACTGCGCACCCGGTTGTAGCCCTCGACCAGCGCCACGCCGACCACCACGCCGCGCGCCCAGTCCCGCCCGCGCAGCAGCAGGATGCCGGAGGTCAGGTACAGCACCGCGAAGTTGAGGCTGCCGGTCTCGGCGCCCACCGAGGAGCCGCCGTAGTAGAAGACGCCCTTGGCGAAGGTGGCGAAGCCGACCTGCCAGAAGCAGTTGTAGACCGCCCAGCCGAGCATCACCGCCCCCCAGGCCACCGCGAGGCCACCGGCCGGACGGTCAGGACGCGCCTGTGTCATCTCCCGTACCCCCGCCCCTGCCGGGCGCACCCGGCTTCAACCCGTTCGATTCCGGGCCACAGGATGCCACACGCGCGAACGGACCAGGAATTCCCCGGGTTCAGGAGGGTGCGGACGTGTTGTCGATCTCACGGAGGAGGCCGGCCGGTTCACCGGACGTGCAGACCGCTCCAGTCGACGTCCGCGCCGAACGGGCCGGATCCGCCGGTGAGCGCCAGGCCGTTGCCGTAGGTGGCCTTGACGTCGGCGTTGGAGTTGCGGGGCTGGTCCGGGGTCAGGTTGTCCGCCGTCAGCGACTGCCCCCAGACCGTCCAGATCGTCCACGGGGTCCGCCGCAGGGTGTCCGGCTGGCGGGAGTTGACCGGCACGGCGAAGGACTCGGCCAGGATCCGCGGCTTGCCGTAGCCGGCCAGGCCGTCGTAGTAGCGCTTGGTCCACACCTCGCCGGTGCCGATCGGGTGCGCCGGGCTGCCGCTGTAGTCGTCCACCCCGACCACGTCGACGTACCGCGCGCCCGGGTAGTAGTCCCACGGATCGACGCCCGGGGCGCCGTCCCAGGAGACCGGCGTCCAGGCGAACAGCAGGTTGTGCAGGCCCCTGGTCTCCACCAGGTAGTGGTAGGTGATCCGCCAGAGCGCCTGGTAGTCGGCGGGTTTGCGGCCCGACCACCAGAAGCCGCGGGCGCAGTCGGCCGCGTTCATCTCGTGGTACGGCCGCAGCAGCACCGGCACGTCGTGGGCCGCCAGGTACTCCAGGTGGTCCGCCAGGAAGGAGAGGTCCGTCAGCAGCGCGCGGTACTCGGGGGTGTCGCCGGCGCTGTCGACGACCCGGCCGAACCAGCCTGGGTCCTTCGCGCCGGGCGAGGCCGAGCAGAGCACCCGGTCGAAGGACTTCACGTCCGAACCCGGGTACGGCTCGTGGAAGGACATCCCGACCAGTCCGGCCGGGCCGCCGCCGTTGTCGGGCAGCTCGGTGCTGGTGCCGTCGCAGTTCTTCTGGGTACCCGACGCCCCGTAGCTGCCGTCGTCCGGGCGCGGGTGGCCGGACCAGACCGCGGTCATCAGGTCGACGGCGTCGTCGGTGTACTGCCAGCCGACCGCGCAGGCCGGCCAGCGGCCCGCCGAGTAGGAGCGCGGGTTGCCGACGCCCCAGCCGTTCTGGCCGTAGCCGGGGCCGAGGTCGGTCTCGACGAAGCCGGGCAGCCGGCCGGTGATGTCGGCGGCCTTCTTGTAGTAGTAGCCGACCGGCTTGGTCCCCCGGTAGTCCCCGTACTCGGGGTTGTAGAGCTCGTTGTGCGCCTCGACGTGCTGGCCGATCACCGTCCCGCCGGAGCGGCCGGCCCGGGCCGCGCCCTCCAGGTCGGCGAGGAGCTGCTGGACGGCCCGCGCGTTGGGCGAGGCCTGCGGGTCGCGGGCCAGCAGCTCGCGGCCGACCTCCGGCGCCAGGGTGCGCCCGGCGCCGCCCAGGGTGAGCGTGCTGCGGGCGGGCGCGTCCCGGCGGTCGCCGTCGGCCCGGCCGTCCTGGCCGGCCAGCACCACCGCGCCGGCGGCGAGCAGCGCGCCGGCCGCGGCCAGCACGGCCGGTTTGGCACGCAGCGCGCGGGGCAGGGCCACGGACACTCCTCCGGATGCTCACCGGCACCGGCCTGCGCCGTCACAACCGGAACACGTGTACGACTGACAGGCGGTGAGCCTGCCACATCCCCCGGGGCCGGGGCGAGCGGACCCGCCGGGCGCGAACCGGGACGGGCCCGGCCGGAACCGGGCCGAACCGGGCGGACCGTCAGCCCGCCGGAGTGGCGGCCGGTGCGCCGCCCGCCGCCTTGGTGCGCTGGAGGAGCTGGTTCTTCACGTGCTCGTCGAAGCCCGCGGCGGCCGCGGTCGCGGCGGCGTCCGCGGTGTTGCCGCCCTTGGCGGAGCCCTCGACGGTGAAGAAGCCGTACCGGCCCAGGGTGCCCTTGGTGTTGGTGCAGCCGGGGGTGGTGCAGAACGCCGGCGAGCCGGGGGCCGCGGCGCCCTTGAGGTGGCCGACGTAGTTCTTCACCGCGGTCTCGGCCTGCTGCTTGTGGTCGAAGACCGCGACGCCGACCGTCACCGCGCTGTCGCCGGAGACGTAGGTGGCCCGGAGCACCTGGCGGCAGCCCTGGTCACCGAGGACCTTGCCGAGGCCGCCGACCGTGGAGTTGCCGTCCCAGCAGGGCGAGTCGAGCGAGACCACGGTGCGGTTCCAGGTGGCGCCGTTGACCGTCACGGTGAGCGCCGAGAAGAGCGCCGCCGCGTCCTGCGGAGCCGGGTCGGTGGTCGCCTCCCAGAGCGGCTTCGACGGGTCCTCGGGCGTGGCGCTCGGGGTGGCCGTCGGGGACGCCTTGCCGGACGCCGTGGGCGCCGGCGGCTGGGTGGCCGCCGTGGCGGCGCCGGTGGGATCCGCGACCGGCTTCTTGTCGTCGCCCTTGTTCAGGAACAGCAGGCCGCCGGCGACCAGGCCGCCGACCACCAGGAGGGCGACCACGCCGCCGATGATCCGCGTCCGGCCCTTGCGCTTGGCCTCCGCCTCGTTCCGGTCCGCGAGGGCGGCCCAGTCCGGCTCGGCGTGCTGCGGCACGGGCTGGGGGTGCGGGTGCTGCGGGTGCTGCGGGTGCTGGGGCTGCGGGTGCGGCTGCCACTGCTGCGGCTGCGGCTGCGGCTGGACATGCTGCTGGTGCACCGGGGGCTGCGGCTGCACCGGCTGCTGCACGGGCTGCGGCACGGGCGGCTGGACCTGCTGCGGCGGCTGCGGCACGGACGGCACCGGCGGCTGGACCGGCTGCGGCGCGGGCACCGGCGGCCCGTACGAGGCGGGCGGCGGACCGAACCCGCCCGGGGCCGGCGGCACCGGCTGCGGCGCGCCGGGGTACGGCGCGGGCGGCGGGCCCTGCGGCGGCTGTCCGGGCGTGCCCGGCTGCTGGTTCTGCGCGCCACCCGGCCCGGCGGGAGGGGGCGGCTGCTGCCCCGGCGAGCCGGGTCGGCCGCTCCACTCCCCGGGCGTGCCCGTTCCGTCGCTCATGCGCCCCCCTCACTGCCTTCGGCGGCCGCTCCACGAATCACGTCGGTGTCGACGACCCGCTGGCTCCGCTCCCTCATGAGCCGAGATCGTAGGGCATGCCCCTGACGGCGGGCCTGCCCGGTGGCCGATCCGTTTCCGAATCCGAACACCGGCCGGGCCCCGGGCACTCCTGGCGACGCCCTGCGCCGCGGTCCGCGAAGGCCCTGGAACGACCCTGCGGCGGCCCCCGGCGCCGGCCCCCGCGGCGGGCGGCCGGGGGCCGGCCGCAGCCCCGGAACGGCCCCGGAACAGCCCGGGAAAGGCCTCTCGCCGGTACCACCTGCGATCACGTCGACACGCGACGCCGCACAACATGTGGGGTCGCATCGAGCGGACACCACTAGATGTATGCTCATCCCTGCTGTCGACGCAGGGGAACCCGGTGCGAGTCCGGGACTGCCCCGCAGCGGTGTGCGGGCGGCTCCGACAGAGCCCGCGAGTCCGAATACCTGCCGACGGCGTGCCGCCTGGCCTCCCCGCAGAGGCCTTTCGCACCAGCACCACTTCCGGGCCTCGCGGGCGGGCCGGGGATGCCACCGTCGCGCGCCGCCTCCGGGCCGGCGCGCCGTGCTCCCCTGCCCCGAACGGTCCGGCCCGAGCCACCGCCGACGCCGATCGCCGCCAGGAGAGAGCGCCTTGACCACCGCTGCCTCAGTCACCCTGCCCGCCCAGGGTTCAAGCTCCGCCCCCGTCGACCCGACGGTGTCCGACCCCGGTGGCGCACTGCTCCGGCTGCTGACCGACCGCAGCGCCGACCTCCCCCAGGTGGACCCCGGCCATGTCGCCGCCGCCGCGCTGCGCGGCCGCCACGCCGGCTCGGACTTCGCCGAGCTGCGCGGGCTGGCCGTGGACGCCGCAGCGTCGATGATCGCCGAGGACCCGCAGTACTCGAAGCTCGCCGCGCGACTGCTCGCGCTGGAGATCGTCGACGAGGCGGTGAGCCAGGGTTCGGTCACCTTCTCGGACTCGATCGCGGTCGGCCACGCCGAGGGCCTGATCGGCGACTCCACCGCCGACTTCGTCGCCAAGCACGCCACCGCCCTGAACGCGCTGATCGACCCCGAGGGCGACGGCCGCTTCGAGTACTTCGGCCTGCGCACCGTGCAGTCCCGGTACCTGCTGCGCCACCCGATCACCCGCAAGGTCGTCGAGACCCCGCAGCAGTTCCTGCTCCGCGTCGCCTGTGGTCTGGCGGTCGGCGACAACGAGCAGTCGGTGCGCGAGGTCTCCGAGCTGTACGGCCTGATGAGCCGGCTGGAGTACCTGACCTCCTCGCCGACGCTCTTCAACTCCGGCACCAAGCACCCGCAGATGTCGAGCTGCTACCTGCTGGACTCGCCGCTGGACAACCTGGACTCGATCTACTCCCGGTACGCCCAGATCGCCCGCCTCTCCAAGCACGCCGGCGGCATCGGCCTGTCCTACTCGCGGATCCGCTCGCGCGGCAGCCTGATCCGGGGCACCAACGGCAAGTCCAACGGCATCGTCCCGTTCCTGCGCACCCTCGACTCCTCGGTCGCCGCGGTCAACCAGGGCGGCCGCCGCAAGGGCGCGGCCTGCGTCTACCTGGAGACCTGGCACGCGGACATCGAGGAGTTCCTGGAGCTGCGCGACAACACCGGCGAGGAGGCGCGCCGCACCCACAACCTCAACCTGGCGCACTGGATCCCGGACGAGTTCATGCGCCGCGTCAACGCGAACGCCGACTGGTCGCTGTTCTCCCCCGCCGACGTGCCCGAGCTGGTCGACCTCTGGGGCGCCGAGTTCGACGAGGCGTACCTGAAGGCCGAGCAGGCCGGCAAGGCCGTCCGCACCATCCCGGCGCAGACCCTCTACTCCCGGATGATGCGCACCCTGGCGCAGACCGGCAACGGCTGGATGACCTTCAAGGACGCCTCCAACCGCGCCGCCAACCAGACCGCGCTGCCCGGCCGCACGGTGCACAGCTCCAACCTCTGCACCGAGATCCTGGAGGTCACGGACGACTCCGAGACCGCCGTCTGCAACCTCGGCTCGGTCAACCTCGGCGCCCACGTCGCCCCCGGTGCCACCGCCGCCGACCTGCTGAACGCGATGGACTGGGACCGCCTGGACGCCACCGTCCGCACCGCCGTCACCTTCCTCGACCGCGTGGTGGACATCAACTTCTACCCGACCCCCGAGGCCGGCGCGTCCAACTCGCGCTGGCGCCCGGTCGGCCTCGGCGTGATGGGCCTCCAGGACGTCTTCTTCCAGCTCCGCCTGGACTTCGACTCCGCCGAGGCGAAGGCCCTCTCCACCCTCATCGCCGAGCGCATCATGCTCACCGCGTACGAGCGTTCCGCCGACCTGGCCGAGCAGCTGGGCCGCCACGAGGCCTACGGCGAGACCCGCGCCGCCCGCGGCGAGCTGCACATCGACCACTTCGGTTCGGCCGCGCCGCACTGGGCCGGCCGCTGGGAGGCGCTGCGCGCCCGGATCGCCGAGACCGGTCTGCGCAACTCGCTGCTGCTCGCCATCGCCCCCACCGCCACGATCGCCTCGATCGCCGGTGTGTACGAGTGCATCGAGCCGCAGGTCTCCAACCTGTTCAAGCGCGAGACCCTCTCCGGCGAGTTCCTCCAGGTCAACCCGTACCTGGTGCGCGAGCTGAAGGAGCTCGGCGTCTGGGACCAGCAGACCCGGGACGCGCTGCGCGACGCCAACGGCTCCGTCCAGGACCTCAACTGGCTGCCCGCCGAGGTCCGTTCGCTGTACCGCACGGCCTGGGAGCTGCCCCAGCGCGCGCTGATCGACCTGGCCGCCGCCCGGATGCCGTACATCGACCAGAGCCAGTCACTGAACCTCTTCATGGCGGCGCCCACCATCGGCAAGCTGAGCTCGATGTACGCGTACGCGTGGAAGGTCGGCCTGAAGACCACCTACTACCTGCGGTCGCGGCCCGCCACCCGGATCGCCCAGGCCGCCTCGGGCACCGCCCGCGCCGCCGCGCCGGTGCCGGTGGCGTCCCCGACCCTCAGCCCGGAGGAGGAGGCCGCGCTGGCCTGCTCCCTGGAGAACCCCGAGTCCTGCGAGGCCTGCCAGTGAGCACCACCCCCGAAGCCCGTCCCGACCGCGAGAAGATGCTGCTCGACCCCGGCTTCGAGCTGACCCTGCGGCCGATGCGGTACCCGTCGTTCTACGACCGCTACCGGGACGCGATCAAGAACACCTGGACCGTCGAGGAGGTGGACCTGCACTCCGACGTCGCCGACCTCGCCAAGCTGAGCGACGGCGAGCGGCACATGATCGGCCGGCTGGTCGCCTTCTTCGCCACCGGTGACTCGATCGTCTCCAACAACGTGGTGCTGAGCCTCTACAAGCACATCAACTCCCCCGAGGCCCGGCTCTACCTGTCCCGGCAGCTGTTCGAGGAGGCCGTGCACGTCCAGTTCTACCTGACGCTGCTCGACACCTACCTGCCCGACCCCGAGGACCGCAACGCGGCCTTCGCCGCGGTGGAGAACATCCCCTCCATCCACCAGAAGGCCCAGTTCTGCTTCAAGTACATGAACGCGGTCGACCACATCGACTCGCTGCGGAGCAAGGACGACCGCCGGGCGTTCCTCCTCAACCTGATCTGCTTCGCGGCCTGCGTCGAGGGCCTGTTCTTCTACGGCGCCTTCGCGTACGTGTACTGGTTCCGCAGCCGCGGCCTGCTGCACGGCCTCGCCACCGGCACCAACTGGGTGTTCCGGGACGAGTCCATGCACATGGACTTCGCGATGTCGGTGGTGGACACCGTCCGCGAGGAGGAGCCCGACCTCTTCGACGAGAAGATGGCCCAGCAGGTCACCGAGATGCTGGAGGAGGCCGTCGAGGCCGAGCTCCAGTTCGCCCGTGACCTCTGCGGCGAGGGCCTGCCGGGCATGAACACCGAGTCCATGCGCGAGTACCTGCAGGCGGTGGCCGACCAGCGGCTCGCCCGCCTCGGCCTGCCGATCCGCTACGGCTCCACCAACCCCTTCGGGTTCATGGAGCTGCAGAACGTCCAGGAGCTGACCAACTTCTTCGAGCGCCGGGTCTCCGCGTACCAGGTCGCCGTCGAGGGCTCGGTCTCCTTCGACGACGACTTCTAGGCCGCCCGGCCCGCCCGGTCCCGCTCCTCCGGGGGCCCGGCCAACAGCCGCCGCCCCGCCCGGTGTTCGCACCCGGCGGGGCGGCGTCGTTCGCTCGTCCGAATGAAACCGCCGGGCCCCACCGGAACGGCACGCATACGGACGGTGCCGTCCCCCGCTACGGTCCGGCCACAGCCGAACGAAAGGGGCCCACCGTGCCGACCGGAATCCTCGACTACCGGAGCGACGCCATCGTCCAGCTCATGAGCATGGCGGAGGAGGACTGGACGGAGCAGGAACTCAAGGACGCGCTCCAGCGGGCGATCATGCTGGAGCTGTCCACGATCCCGCCCTACGCCACCGCGCTCTGGTCGATCACCGACCCCGACAACTCCAAGCCGGTGCGCCACACCATCCGCGAGATCGTCTTCGACGAGATGTCGCACTTCGGCCTGGTCTGCAACATGCTCACCAGCATCGGCGGCACGGTCGTCCTCACCGACCCGCTCACCGTCCCGAAGTACCCGGGTGAGCTCCCCGGCGGCGTCAACCCCGGCCTGGAGGTCTACCTGAGCGGGCTGACCCGCGAGTCGGCCGCCCTGTTCTCCGACATCGAGAAGCCCGAGCACCCGCTCGCCTTCGCCGCCGACGGCAACACCATCGGTGCCTTCTACCAGCGGATCGCGAACGTCTTCCCCACCTTCGCCCACCTGCTCACCGGGCAGCGGCAGGTGAGCTTCCCGCTCGGGTCGAGCCACGGCGCCGGCAACGACATCGTCCCGATGAACACCATCGACGACGTGCTGGCCGCCATCCACGTCATCCAGTCGCAGGGCGAGGGCACGGACGCCTCCCCGGAGAACCCCTTCCCCGGCGCCCCGGGCGAACTCGCCCACTACTACGCCTTCAAGGAGATCGCCGAAGGCCGCGAGCTCGTCCTCGACGAGGGGACGAAGAAGTACGGGTTCACCGGCCCGGAGGTCCCGCTGCCGGACACCTCCCCGGTCGCCCGGGTCCCCCTGGGCGGCTGGGCCAACAGCCCCGGCAACGAGCCCGACCAGCCCACCGCCACCCTCCTGGCGACCTTCAACCAGCACTACAGCGACATGCTGTACGCCCTCGAAGGCGCCTGGGGCGACGCCGGCCCCGACTCGATCGGCCCGGCGATCGGGCAGATGGGCCAGATGCGCCGGACCGCCCAGCAGATCAACGGCGTCAAGCTGCCCGCCGCCCCCCGCTTCACCTACGGCCCGGAGTGGCTGTTCGTGCCGCGGTAGGCACCCGTGCGGAAGGGCCGGTGCGCGTGCACCGGCCCTTCCGTGACACGTCAGCCGTTCGACACCGTCGCGTACCGCGGCGTGCCCTCGGCCATCTGCCGCAGCGCGTCCTTGCGGTCCCGCTTCGACAGCTTGTCGATGTAGAGGAACCCGTACAGGTGGTCGGTCTCGTGCTGCAGGCAGCGGGCGAAGAAGCCGGTGCCCTCGACCCGGATCGGGTTGCCGTCCTTGTCCTGGCCGGTCACCGCGGCGTAGTCCGGCCGCGGCAGCTCGGCGTACGCGGTCGGCACCGACAGGCAGCCCTCGTTGCCGTCGTCCAGCACCCGCTTGCTGCCGGCCGGCAGCTCCTCCAGGACGGGGTTGATGACGTGGCCGATGTGGCGCACGCCCTCGTCGTCCGGGCAGTCGTAGACGAACACCTTGAGGTCCACGCCGATCTGGTTGGCCGCCAGGCCCACGCCCTCGGCCGCGTACATCGACTGGAACATGTCGTCGATCAGCCCCGACAGCTCGCCGTCGAAGGCCGTGACGGTCTTGACCTCCCGGTGCAGCACCGGGTTGCCGTAGACGGTGATCGGACGCGCGGTGCCCTTCGAGAGGTCCGGCTCCTCGCCGACCACCTTCACCGGCTGGGCCTCACCCTGCGCGGGCTCGTGGTCGTGGTCGTGCTGGTGGTCGTGCTGCTCCGCCATCGCTGTGTGTCTTCCGCTTCCCTGGATCGTCTGGCCGTACCGACCAAGGGTAAGCGGACCGCTCAGCAGACCTCTTCGAGATCCCGGTACGCGCGGGTACCGGGGGCCGCCGCCACCCAGCGGTCCAGCAGCGTACGCACCAGCAGCGCCGGAGCCGCGATCCCGCACTCCCGCTCCACCAGCCAGGACATCCCGCCGGCGCCCTGGCTCAGATGGCTCAGGTGCCCCGGGTGGGCCGCGTCCCCGTCGTCGTGCGGGTCGTGGTGCGCGGTGTGCCCGTCGTCGGAGGCCATCCGGCTCTCCGAACACGCCCGGCAGAGCAGCCGCACCGACGACGTCCAGTCCTCCGCCGCGTACCCCGCGTCCGCGACCAGCCGCTCCAGGGCGTCCCGGTCCGCCGCGGTGGCGGCCTGCAGCAGCACCACGTAGGTCGGCACCGGGGAGGGCGCCCACAGCTCGATCTCGTCGAACACCGGGTACGCCACCCCGTCGGTCACCCGCTCGCCGTGCGGGGCGCCGTCGTGCAGCACCACCTCGCCCCAGCGGCGGCCCGACGAGGGCAGCGGGATGGACAGCACCTCGATGCGCGCGGGATCCAGCCGGCGCCCCCAGACCACCTCGGACTCGCCGTCCGGCGACAGCCGCACCGGCGTCGTCCCCAGGTCCAGGCTGACCGGGCCGTCCGGGTGGGCCCCGGCCCCGCCCGGCAGCCGCAGCCCGTACGCCTGCCAGGCCCGCCGCGCCAGCGGCCAGTCCTGCAGCGCCGTCGCCGTGATCCCCAGGTTCCACCAGTCGGGGGCGCCCTGCTCGCGGTCCAGCAGCGCCACCGCCCGCAGCCCGGCCGCCCGCGCCTGCTCCCAGTCCCGCCGGAACTTGTGCAGCAGCGCGAGGTTGAACCAGGAGTCCGACAGCCACGGCTCCAGATCGGCCGCCATCACCAGCAGGGCCCCCGCGTCCTCGTAGCGGCCGTCGCCGATCAGCGTGAAAGCCCGATCGGTCGTCTGCCGCCAGGTGGCGGACGGCCGGTGCCGTGCCCGGTGGAAGATCCTCACGTTCGTCCCTGCCGTCGTCGTCCGCTCAAGTCCCGTGTCCGCGCCCGCTGCCACGGGCCCGGTGCCCCGGGTCGGTGTTCCACGCTACGACCGCATCCAACCACGCCCGCCGTCGCCCGCGCTCCCCGCAGCCGGGGTTCCGGCCGCTCCCGGCCCCACCCCTACCCAGCCTGCCCGCCCCGACGCCCCGCCTCAACCCCAACCCCTGAACAGCGCCCGCCGCCCCCACCCGCCGCGCGCCCCTCCCCTACCCCCGCACCCTCACCAGCGCGTCCACGACCCGTCCGTCGTAGATCCGGCCCCGCCCCAGCCGCAGCACCTCCAGCACCTCCAGCCGCCCCACCACCTCCTCCACCCCGCGCCCGCGCGCCGCCGTCAGCAGGTCGTCGTGCGCGTTCGCCACCCGGATGATCCGGGCCGCCAGCGGCACCGCCCGCTCGTCCGGGTCGGGCCGCCCGGGCCAGGGATCGGCGAGCCGGGCGACCTGCTCGGCGACCTGCCGCGGCACCCCCGTCCGCCGGATCACCTCGCTGCCCAGCCGGGCGATCCGCTGCTGCTCCTCCTCCGGGAGCAGCGCCGTCGCCCCGTCCGGCACCGGCTCGACCAGCGACAGCTGCCCGATGTCGTGCATCAGCGCCGCGTACTCCAGCAGGGCGAGCTCGCGGGTGCTCAGCCCCAGCTCGCGGCCGACCGCGCACGCCGTGTCGGCGACCCGGCGGGCGTGGCCGTACGGGGTGTAGCCGGCCACCTCGGTGGCCTTGGCCAGGCTGGCGATGGTCTGCCCGGTGGTGGCCCGGACGGCGGCGGCCCGCCGGAACGACACCTGCGCCAGCAGCAGGGGCGCGCAGAACAGCGGCAGCGCCCAGAGCCCGACCTCGCCCGCCGCCAGGCTGACCAGCATCCCGGTGGCGGCGATCGCCGAGCCGATCCCGAACAGCGACCGCAACTCGTCCTCCAGCGCCGCCGGGAACCGCAGCCCGCTCCGGGCCCGCCGCAGCACCGCCGCCAGGGTGGCGTCGCAGAGCGCGGCCAGCGCCGCCACCACCGTGAGGAACACCCCGTAGGCGGGGCCGTCCGCCGAGAACCGGTCGACCACTCCGCTGTTGTAGAGCGGCTGGAAGATCGCGGCCGCGAACCCGGCCCCGAGCAGCCGCCGGGCGGCGCCGTCGAGCCGGGCCCGGTCCCGCCACGGCGCCCGCCGCGGCCGCCGGGCCCCGCGGGGCAGCGCCACCGCCGGGAGCAGCGCCAGCAGCAACCCCGCGCCGGTCACCGCGACCGCCTGGAGCACGCCGTGCGCGGTGGGCAGCCCGCGCAGCGGCCCCAGCAGGGCGTACGCCAGCGCACCGGCGGCACCGATCGGTGCCTGCTCGCGATCGCCCGGAAGAGTGATCCGGACGCACTCGCCGAGCGCGATCAGCACGGTGAACGCCAGCGCCACCCCGGGCTCGGCCATCCCGCGCACCGCCACCGCGCCGAACGAGAACGCCAGCAGCACGACGGCCGCGGCGTGCACCGCGGCCACCCCGCCGGCCGGCGGGCGGGCGCTCACGACGGTCCGGCCGTCGGCACGGTGCCGCCCTGGGCGGGCACCCGGCCCGGGCCCGGCCGCACCGGTTCGGGCACGCCCAGCGGGATGTCGGGCACCGCCCGGATGCAGTCGTCGTCGGGGGGCAGCACGGGCTGCCAGTCGTGCACGGCGAGCGCGTCGACCAGCGCCCGCACCATCACCGGGTCGAACTGGCTGCCCGAGCAGCGCTCCAGCTCGGCCACCGCCTCGGTGACCGGCCGGCCGCGCCGGTAGGACCGGGTGGAGGTCATCGAGTCGAAGGCGTCGGCGACCGAGATGATCCGGGCGAACTCGGGGATCTGCTCGCCCGCCAGCCCGCTCGGGTAGCCCCGGCCGTCCATCCGCTCGTGGTGGTGCAGGATCCCGGCGTGCGCCTCGCCGAGGAAGACGATGCCGCGCACCAGCTCGTAGCCGTGCACCGGGTGCACCTCGACGGCCCGCCGCTCGGCCTCGTCGAGGGGACCGTTCCTGCGCAGCAGCTCGGTGGCCACGCCGAGCTTGCCGACGTCGTGCAGGATGCCCGCGAACCGCAGGGTACGCAGCCGCTCGGCCTCCATGCCCAGCTGACCGGCGATCAGCACCGCGGCCTTGCCGACGCGTTCGCTGTGCCCCCGGGTGTAGGAGTCCTTGATCTCCACCGCCTGCACCAGCGCCTGGACGGTGGCCTGGTGGGCGTCCCGCTCGCGGTGGCCCTGGGCGAACACCCAGGCCGAGATGGAGAGCGGCAGCAGGGCCAGCAGCGCCGCGAAGGCCCCGTACGGGCCCTGCCAGAGCACCGCGACCATCAGCCCGCCGGCCGCGTGCACCAGCACCGGCAGCCCGAACGCGGCGACCGGGCCGAGCAGCAGGACGCTCGCCCGCCGGCCCTCGGCCAGCACCAGCATGCCGCCCACCAGCACCCCGTTGGCCAGGCAGAACGCGGCCAGCGCGGCGGCCCCGGGGAGCAGCGCGGCCGGGAAGCGGGAGCCGAGCAGCAGCTGCGGTCCGGCGAGCAGGTGGAAGACCGCCGAGGCGGCGAAGGCGGAGAGGGCGAGCTGGGCGCCGTTCCACACCTGGCGCCGGCGGCAGTCCGGCTCGGTGTCGCCGAACAGCGCGATCGGCACCGCGACCAGGGCCGCGGCGGCCGGTGCGAGCATCAGCACCCCGGCGAACAGCACCGGGAAGAAGGCGTTGGCCAGGGGCCGGGCCGGTGGCCGGGAGGGCAGCGGCGGCCGGCCCAGCAGGGCCCGGAGCAGCCGTCGGCAGGGGGTGGGCTGGCCCTGCGCCAGCGATTCCCAGCAGCCGTGCAGAAAGGCCAGCAGGCCGACCTTGGGCCAGTCCACCGGAGCGCCGAGCCAGCGTGGCACGGCGGCCGGGACGGGCCCCGGCAGCAGGGGCAGCAGGCAGCAGAGCGCCGCCACCGGGACGGCCACGAGGTAGCACACCGCGCCCGTCGGCAGGTCCGTTCCTCCACTGTCGGTAGCGATCTCGACCTCCCCGCCGTCCTGGCCCGCTCCGCGCTCAGCGCACCGGGCTACCGGCGGTGAGCGTCCGTCAGGAGGATAGGCCGCCGTTCCGGCGTCGGGGCGCATGATCGCGGAATGCCGCAGTTGGCGCACCACCAACTCACTCGAACGAGTGAGGGCGCCCGCAGGCAGAGACGGAGCGACCCCCGGAGCGCACGCTCCGGGGGTCGCCTGGTCCTCGGGTGGACGGCCCGCCGTGGGACGGCGGCGCGCTCACTCCGCCGGAGCGCCCGCCTCGACCGGCGTACCGGGCCTGGCCGCCGCCTCGGCGGAGGCCTTCGCGGGCGGCCGGCCCTGCTCGCTGTCGCCATGCGCCTCGGCCGCGGCGTCCACGGCGACCACCACCGCCTCGCCGGAGCGCTGCCCGGCCCGGATCGAGTCGATCCTGGCCAGCACCTTGCCCCGCAGGTCGGCCGGGGTGTCGTCGCAGCCGCAGCACCGCTTGATCAGCGCCTTGATGGCCTGCTCCAGGCCGTACTTCTCCAGGCACGGTGAGCACTCCTCGAAGTGCACCCGCAACTTGTCGTAGTCGCCCTCGGCCATCTCGTTGTCGAGGAATTCGTAGAGGTGGTCGAGGACCTCGCCACACTCGGTGTCGTGCGGATCGCCGCAGCTCATGAGCCCGAGCCCTTCGCTTCCTGCCCTGCCCCGCTGCCGGCCGGGACCAGCCCGCGCTCACGGGCGTAGTCCTCCAGCATGCCGCGCAGCTGACGGCGGCCGCGGTGCAGCCGGGACATCACCGTACCGATGGGAGTACCCATGATGTCCGCGATCTCCTTGTACGCAAAGCCCTCGACGTCCGCGAGGTAGACGGCGATGCGGAACTCCTCCGGGATGGCCTGGAGGGCGTCCTTCACATCGCTGTCCGGGAGGTGGTCGAGCGCCTGGGTCTCGGCCGAGCGCAGACCCGTCGACATGTGCGACTCGGCCCGGGCCAGCTGCCAGTCCTCGATCTCCTCGGCGGCGGTCCGCTGGGGCTCCCGCTGCTTCTTGCGGTACGAGTTGATGAACGTGTTGGTGAGGATGCGGTACAGCCAGGCCTTGAGGTTGGTGCCCTCGCGGAACTGGTGGAACGACGCGTACGCCTTCGCGAACGCCTCCTGGAGGAGGTCCTCCGCATCGGCCGGATTGCGGGTCATCCGCAGCGCGGCGGAGTACATCGGATCCAGGTAGCCCAGGGCGTCGCGCTCGAAGCGCTCCCGCCGGGCCGCCTCGCTCTCCGCCGCGGACACCCGGAAGGTGTCCTCACCGATCGCCTCGGCCAGCTCCTCACCGGTGAGCGCCTCGCCCGCGGGCAGGCTCTCCTCCGGGCCCCGGCCCGGCTCGGCCTCGTGCTCGGTCCCGACGACCGGACCCACCTCCTCGGCATGGCCGCCCACAGCGGGCCGCCCCGAAATGGAGGATATCGGGCTGACGGGCTTCTCGCCCGCGGCAATCCACTCCGACCAGGAGGGGGTGAAGGCCGCGGCGGCCTCGCGCTCCTCCGGCCGCTCGGGGCACGCGATCGAACCCATCTGTGCTGCCTTCCGTCCGGGACTCAAGCTGACGAGGGTGTCAACCACGCCGAGGGCGCCCGCATTCCCGGCCCCCGGCAGGTTTTCACCCGCCCGGGTGAGCGGTTCGCGACCGTGCGTTCCCGGGCGGCTCAGAGCAGCCCGAGCACCCAGTCGCCGACCGCCCCGGTGATCAGCTCCAGCACCTCGTCCTGCCCGGTGGGCGCCCGCTTCGGCACCTCGAAGCCGTGGCTGCCGTAGGGCACCGGCACCATCCGGTGCCCGGCCGGCAGCGCCGGGAACTCGGCCGGCCCGCCGAACGGATCCGCCACGCTCTGCACCACCA
The DNA here is from genome assembly GCF_040298365.1 of Kitasatospora sp. NPDC001603. Taxonomy (NCBI): domain Bacteria; kingdom Bacillati; phylum Actinomycetota; class Actinomycetes; order Kitasatosporales; family Streptomycetaceae; genus Kitasatospora; species Kitasatospora sp. NPDC001603. Next base: position 22,103 of record NZ_JBEPAA010000040.1, on the reverse strand, counting down.
GCGTCGGCAGCCCCGACTCCAGCAGCTCCCCGGCCCGGCTCTTCTCCGGCTTGCCCGGCGGGTGCAGCGGGAACGCCAGCGCCACCACCCCGGCCGCGCCGGTGGCGGCGCCCGTCCGGCAGGCCACCCGGGCCCCGGCGCTGCGCCCGCCGACGACCAGCGGCACCCCCTGCCCGGCGAGGCGCTCGGCGACCGGCGTCCACCCGGTGTCCAGCGTCCTGGGCGCCGGCCCCAGCCGCTTCCCGGCCACCCGCCAGGGCTGCTCGACCAGTGCCACCGTGATCCCGCGCGGCGGCAGCGCCGCGGCCAGCGCCACCAGGTCGCGCGCGCCGATCCCGCCACCGGCGCCGTGGCCGAGCGCCAGCAGCGCCTTCGGCGCGGCCGCCGGGTGGTAACTGATCCGGGCGTCCCCGGCGGGGGTGGGGACGAGTTCCTGCGTCACGGCGTGGACTCCAGTGCTCGGAGAGCGGTGCCGACGGGGCGCGCCGGCGGGAAGCGGTGCTCAGAAGTCAGAAGAGGGTGGTCTCGTGCTCGGCCTCGACCCACGGCCGGGTCAGCTCGGGACCGTTGTTGCGGATGCTGCCGACCGCCGGCGAGACCGGCGTGGCCAGCAGCGCGCCGGGCGGCGGCGGGACCAGCAGCGGGCGTATCGCGTCCGGGTCCACCAGCCCCGGGTCCAGCCAGTCGTCGTAGGACTCCCGGTCCAGGAAGAGCGGCATCCGCTCGTGGATCGGGGCCAGCAGCTCCTCCGCCTCGGTGGTGACGACGGTGAAGGTCACCAGCCAGGCCTCCGGGTGGTCCGCGGGCACCGCCCGGTCGCGCCAGAACTCGTACAGCCCGGCCAGCGCCAGCGGGCCGCCGTCGGCCCGGGAGACGAAGAACGGCTTCTTCCGGGGCTTGCCGCGCTCGCCCGGCAGGGTCTGCCACTCGTAGTAGCCGTCGACCGGCAGGATGCACCGCCGGGAGGCGAGGGCCTGCCGGTACGAGGGCTTCTCGTGCACCGTGTCCGAGCGGGCGTTGATCATCTTCACCGCGGTCTCGGGCGACTTCGCCCACTGCGGCACCAGGCCCCAGCGCAGCACCCGCAACTGCCGGACCGGGGCCGGCTCCCCCCTGCGCTGCCGTTCCAGCACCACGAAGGCGCGCTCGGTCGGCGCGACGTTCCAACTGGGTGCCAGCGTCTCGACCGGGTCCCACTGCTGGACGCCGAAGAGCTCGACGAGGTCCTCGGGCCGGAGGCTGGAGGCGAAGCGACCGCACATGCCGTCAGCTTGCCACGACCGCCGCTCTCAGCACTTCCTCATCCCGAAGTGCGAACCGCGGCCTCCCGCCCGGCCGTCCCCGCATGGGAGGCTGCCACCCGGGCCGGCCGACCGCGGCCGCCCCGGACCGGGCCGGACGAGAACGGGAGCGGGCATGGACGCACAGAGCATCGGCGAGGTGTGGGACCGCGTCACCGGCACCCAGCCCGCCCCGCCGGGCTGGCTCACCCTGGCCACCGGCGCCGCCGCCCTGCTCCTGGTGGCGGCCCGCCCGCTCTGGCGGTTCGCCCGCAACGCGATCACCATCGCCCACGAGGGCGGACACGGCCTGGCCGCCCTGGCCACCCGCCGCAAGCTCGCGGGCATCCGGCTGCACTCGGACACCTCCGGCCTCACCCTCTCCTACGGCCGCCCCACCGGGCCGGGCATGGTGCTCACCGCCGCCGCCGGCTACTGCGCCCCCGCCCTGCTCGGCCTCGGCTGCGCCGCACTGCTCGCGGCCGACCGGATCACCCTGCTGCTCTGGCTCGCGATAGCCCTGCTGCTGGCCCTGCTGGTCCGGATCCGCAACGCCTTCGGCTTCCTCACCGTGCTGCTCGCCGGCGCCGCCTTCTTCCTGGTCTCCTGGTTCGGCAGCACCGACGTCCAGGCCGGCTTCGCCTGCCTCGGCAGCTGGTTCCTGCTGCTCGGCGCCGTCCGCCCGGTCCTGGAGCTGCAGCACCAGCGCCGGCGCGGCCAGGGCGGGGACTCCGACGCCGACCAGCTCGCCCGGCTCACCGGCGTTCCCGGGCTCGCCTGGGTGTTCCTCTTCCTGGTCACCGCGCTGGCCTGCCTGGGTCTCGGCGCGAGCTGGCTGCTGTCCCCGCTGTGAGCCGCGGGGCCGACGGTGCCCCGCCGACCGGCCCGTCCCGCCATCCGGCCGCGGAGCGGACAGTTCCCGTACGGCCCCTAAACTTGCCCCATGACCGAGACCCTGTGGCCCGCCCCCGTCGCGACCACCCCCGTTGACGCCACCGTCACCATCCCCGGCTCCAAGTCGGTCACCAACCGGGCTCTGGTGCTGGCCGCCCTCTCCACCGAACCCGGCTGGGTGCGGCGCCCGCTGCGCAGCCGCGACTCCCAGCTGATGGCCGACGGCCTGCGGGCGCTCGGGGTCGGCATCGAGGAGCAGGTCAACAACGACTCCGGCGGCCTCGGCGGCGGGGAGGCCTGGCGGGTCATCCCGGCCCCCGCACTGCGCGGCCCGGCCTCCGTGGACGTCGGCAACGCCGGCACGGTCATGCGCTTCCTCCCCCCGCTCGCCGTCCTCGCCGACGGCCCGGTGCACTTCGACGGCGACCCGCGCAGCTACGAGCGCCCCCAGCACGGCGTGATCAACGCCCTGCGCGCGCTCGGCGCCCGGATCGACGACGGCGGCCGCGGCGCCTTCCCGCTCACCGTGCACGGCACCGGCGCGCTGGACGGCGGCGTGGTGGAGCTGGACGCCTCCTCCTCCTCGCAGTTCGTCTCCGCCCTGCTGCTCTCCGGCGCCCGGTACAACCAGGGCGTCGAGGTCCGCCACGTCGGCGGGCCGGTCCCCTCGCTGCCGCACATCCGGATGACGGTCGAGATGCTGCGGCTGGCCGGCGCCCAGGTGGACGCCCCGGAGGACGGCGGCGAGAAGGACGTCTGGCGGGTCACCCCCGGCGCCCTGCTCGGCCGCGACATGGTGGTCGAGCCGGACCTCTCCAACGCGGCGCCGTTCTTCGCCGCCGCCCTGGTCACCGGCGGCCGGGTGACCGTCCGCGACTGGCCGAAGCACACCACCCAGCCCGGCGACCAGCTGCGCGACATCTACACCCGGATGGGCGGCGTCTGCGAGTTCACCGACGAGGGCCTGCAGTTCACCGGCACCGGCCGGATCCACGGCATCGAGGCGGACCTGCACGACGTCGGCGAGCTCACCCCGGTGATCGCCGCCGTCGCCGCGCTCGCCGACTCCGAGTCCCACCTGTACGGCATCGCGCACCTGCGGATGCACGAGACGGACCGGCTGGCCGCGCTGGCCAAGGAGATCAACGACCTCGGCGGCGACGTCACCGAGACCGAGGACGGCCTGCGGATCCGCCCGCGCGCGCTGCGCGGCGGCGTGTTCCACACCTACGAGGACCACCGCCTGGCCACCGCGGCCGCGGTGATCGGGCTGGCCGTCGAGGGGGTCCAGGTGGAGAACGTGGCCACCACCGCCAAGACCTTGCCGGACTTCCCGAGGATGTGGGACGAGTTGCTCGGCGGAGCAGTGGTGGGCGGCTGAGCGGGAGACTGGGCACATGCGCCGCTACGGCAAGGACGCCGACGAGGACGACATCCGCAACCGCCCCGCCCGCCGGGGCTCCCGGCCGCGGACCCGGATCCGGCCCAAGCACGACGACGCGGCCGAGGCGATGGTGCTCACCGTCGACCGCGGCCGGCTGACCTGCCTGCTGGACGTCGGAACGAAGCAGGAGCGCGAGATCGTCGCCATGAAGGCCCGTGAGCTGGGCCGCAAGGGCGTCGTCGTCGGCGACATCGTCAACATCGTCGGCGACCTCTCGGGGGACGCCGACACCCTGGCCCGGATCGTCCGGGTCGAGGAGCGCACCTCGGTGCTGCGCCGGACCGCGGACGACGACGACCCGTTCGAGCGGATCGTCGTCGCCAACGCCCAGCAGCTGGCCATCGTCACCGCGCTGGCCGACCCGGAGCCCCGGCCCCGGCTGATCGACCGCTGCCTGGTGGCCGCGTACGACGCCGGCATGGAGCCGCTGCTGGTGCTCACCAAGTCCGACCTGGCCCCGGCCGAGCCGCTGCTGGAGTCCTACGCCCCGCTCGGCATCAACTACGTGGTGACCCGGCGGGACGAGCTGGCCACCGAGGGCGCCGAGGCCGTCCGGGCGCACCTGCGCGGCCGCTCGACGGTGTTCATCGGCCACTCCGGCGTCGGCAAGACCACCCTGGTCAACGCCCTGGTACCGCTCCACCAGCGGACCACCGGGGTGGTCAACGCGGTGACCGGTCGCGGTCGGCACACCACCGTGTCGGCGCTGGCGCTGCGGCTGCCGCCGCCCCCGGGCGCCAAGCCGGGCTCGAAGAAGGCGCTCGACCCGGGCTGGGTGATCGACACCCCGGGGTTCCGCTCGTTCGGCCTCTCGCACATCGACCCGTCCCGGGTCATCCACGCCTTCCCCGACCTGGAGCCCGGCACCGTCGACTGCCCGCGCGCGTGCAGCCACGACGAACCGGACTGCGCACTGGACGCCTGGGTCGCGGACGGCCACGCGGAGCAGGCCCGGCTGTACTCGTTGCGCCGTCTGCTGGCGAGCAAGGAGACCCGCGAGGGCGACTGACGGCGCGGCCCCGGCCGTTTTCGCCGCGTTCGAGGTGTCGGAGCGGGCCAGCCTGGTGATCATAGGAAAGTCGGGCCGGATCACGGCCCGGCCCGTCGATCGACAGGGAGAGCACGCGATGGCATGGGCCCTGGTGATCCTGGCCGGCCTCCTGGAGACCGGCTTCGCGATCAACCTCAAGCTCAGCGAAGGCTTCACCAAGCTCTGGCCCACCATCAGCTTCTGCGTCTTCGCCCTCAGCAGCTTCGGCCTGCTCACCCTCTCCCTCAAGAGCCTGCCGGTCGGTCCGGCGTACGCGGTCTGGACCGGCATCGGCGCGGCCGGCACCGCGATCTACGGCATGCTCTTCCTGGACGAGACCACGTCGGTGCTCAAGCTGGTCTCGATCTCCCTGGTCATCGCCGGCGTGATCGGCCTCCAACTCAGCGGCACGGCGCACTGAGCTGTTCTGTCGCCCGCTCGCCTCCGGGGCGCTCGATCCGGTGCCGACGGTCGGCGCTCCAACGCCCCTCGTTCCTCGGGGCGTCCTCGCTTCTCCCTTTCGGCACCGGCGCGCCCCTTCGGCTCGGGGCGGGTTCGGTGGGGGCGGGGGCTACCGAAGGCCGGCGCCGGGGGGCCACTCGGCTCGGAGCGGGTTCGGTGGGGGCGGGGGCTACCGAAGGCCGGCGCCGGGGGGCCACCCGGCTCGGGGGGGATCGGTGGGGGCGGGGGCTACCGAAGGCCGGCGCCGGGGGGCCACGCGGCTCGGGTGGCGGGGGCTCCGGGATGTCGGCACCGGCGCGCCCCTTCGGCTCGGGGCGGGGCCGGGGCTGCTGCCGTCCGCTCCGCGAGCCCGACTGGGCCGATCCGGGTGGGCTCGCTAGGGTTTCGACCATGGCCGATTACCACGACGATCTCCGACTCGCCCACGTCCTCGCCGACTCGGCCGACTCGGTCACCCTGGAGCGCTTCCGCGCCCTCGACCTGAAGGTCGAGACCAAGCCCGACCTCACCCCGGTCAGCGACGCCGACAAGGCCGCCGAGGAGCTGGTGCGCAGCGTGCTCCAGCGCGCCCGCCCGCGCGACGCGGTGCTCGGCGAGGAGTTCGGCCTGCAGGGCACCGGGCCCCGCCGCTGGGTGATCGACCCGATCGACGGCACCAAGAACTACATCCGCGGCGTGCCGGTCTGGGCCACCCTGATCGCGCTGCTGGAGGACGGCCCGGACGGCGTGGAGCGCCCGGTGGTCGGCATCGTCTCCGCCCCCGCGCTGAACCGCCGCTGGTGGGCGGCCAAGGACCTCGGTGCCTTCGCCGGCCGCAGCCTGACCAAGGCCGCCCGGATCCACGTCTCCGGCGTCTCCCGTCTGGAGGACGCCTCGTTCTCCTACTCCTCGCTCTCCGGCTGGGAGGAGCGCGGCCGGCTCGACCCCTTCCTGGACCTCACCCGGGCCTGCTGGCGCACCCGCGCCTACGGGGACTTCTGGTCCTACATGATGGTCGCCGAGGGCGCGGTCGACATCGCCGCCGAACCCGAGCTGTCGCTGTGGGACATGGCCGCGAACGCCGTCATCGTCGAGGAGGCCGGCGGCCGGTTCACCGGTCTGGACGGCGTGCCCGGCCCGGGCGGTGCCGACGCCGTGGCCAGCAACGGCCTGCTGCACGCGGAGGCCCTGCGCCGCCTGAGCGTCTGACCCGGAACGCGCATGGGTGCGGGCCCGGCGACCGGTCATCCGGTCGCCAGGCCCGCGGCTCATCGGGGTACCGCTACCGCTGCTTGCGCAGCTCCCGGACCGCCGTCTCCAGCCGGCGGCCGTAGTCGGCGTCGGCCTGGCGGAAGTTCTCGACCGCCCGCTCGACGATGTCCTCGCGGTCGGCCGAGACCTTGGCGATGAAGCCGGCCAGGTTGGCGATCAGCCGCTGCTTCTCCTCCTCGCCCATCAGCCGGTACAGGTTCCCCGCCTGCACGAAGTCGTCGTCCTCGGCGTGCGAGGGCGCCTCGTGGGTGCCGGTCGCGCCGGTGACCGCCGTCGCGGCCCAGAGCGGGCGGCCGGTCTGCACGGGGCCTCCGAAGCTGTTGGGCTCGTAGTTCTTGCGGCGGCCGTGGCGGCCGTCGTAGAGGTAGCCGTCCCGGCTGTTGGTGCGCGCCTCGGTGGCGTGCGGGCGGTTCACCGGCAGGTGGTCGGCGTTGATGCCGACGCGGTAGCGGTGGGCGTCCGCGTAGGCGAAGAGCCGGCCCTGGAGCATCTTGTCCGGGGACGGGCCGATGCCGGGTACGAAGTGCGACGGCGAGAAGATCGACTGCTCGACCTCGGCGAAGACGTTGTCGGGGTTGCGGTTGAGCTCCAGCTTGCCGAACTCGACCAGCGGGTAGTCGGCGTGCGGCCACACCTTGGTCAGGTCGAAGGGGTTGAAGCGGTAGTGGGCCGCGTCCGCCGCCGGCATGATCTGGACGCTGACCGTCCAGCTCGGGTACTCGCCGCGCTCGATGGACTCGCGCAGGTCGCGCTGGTGGCTGTCCGGGTCCTCGCCCGCGAGCCTGGCCGCCTCCTGCGCCGTCAGGTTCTTGATGCCCTGGTCGGTCTTGAAGTGGTACTTGACCCAGAAGTACTCGCCGGCCTCGTTCTGCCACTGGTACGTGTGCGAGCCGAAGCCGTCGAGGTGGCGGTAGCTGGCCGGGATGCCGCGGTCGCCGAAGAGCCAGGTCACCTGGTGGGTCGCCTCGGGCGACAGCCCCCAGAAGTCCCAGACGTTGTCCGCCTCCTGCGAGCCGGTGTACGGGTCCCGCTTCTGGGTGTGGATGAAGTCCGGGAACTTGGTGGCGTCCTTGATGAAGAACACCGGGGTGTTGTTGCCGACGAGGTCGTAGTTGCCGTCCTCGGTGTAGAACTTCAGCGCGAAGCCGCGCGGGTCGCGGACGGCGTCGGCGGAGCCGAGGTTGCCGGCCACGGTGGAGAACCGGAGGAAGGTCTCGGTCTCCTTGCCCACCTCGGAGAGGAAGCGGGCCCGGGTGTACGCGGTGACGTCGGCGGTCACCGTGAAGGTGCCGTAGGCCGCCGCGCCGCGGGCGTGCACCACCCGCTCCGGGATCCGCTCCCGGTTGAAGTGCGCCAGCTTCTCGAAGAGTTGCTGGTCCTGGATGAGCGCCGGGCCGCCGACGCCGGCGGTCTCGGTGTTCTGGTTGTCGGCGACGGGGGCACCCGCCTCCGTGGTGAGGGTGGGGCGCAGCTCGTCCTGGGTGCTCATAAGGGGGTGCCTCCGCGTGGTCCGGTCGTGACAACAACTCGATCCTAACTTGGACTTTGTCCAAGTCAATACTGGAACCAAAGTGAGAGCTCACCTATCCTGTACGCATGAGCGACCTGCTGGAACGACTTCGCGGACGTGGGTGGCGGCTGACCTCGCAGCGCCGGGTCGTGGCCGAGGTCCTCGACGGGGACCACGTCCACCTCACGGCCGACGAGGTGCACTCGCGCGCCGTGGAGCGCCTGCCCGAGATCAGCCGCGCGACGGTCTACAACACGCTCGGCGAGCTGGTCTGCCTCGGCGAGGTGCTGGAGGTCGCCACCGACGGGCGGGCCAAGCGGTACGACCCCAACGCGCACCGGCCGCACCAGCACCTGGTCTGCTCGGGCTGCGGCGCCATCCGCGACGTCCACCCGCAGGGCGACCCGCTGGCCGGCCTCCCGCGGGGCGAGCGGTTCGGCTTCGTCCTCTCCGGAGCCGAGATCACCTACCGGGGCCTCTGTCCGGACTGCGCGGACCGCGGCTGAGCGAGCGCTACGCGCTCAACTCCGCGTGCAGCGCGCCGAGCAGCCGGCCGGCCCGCTCGGCGACCTCGGCGGGGCCGTAGTCGGCCGCGCGCCGGCACCAGTTCTCCGCCTGCACCGGCTCGCCGCGGCGCAGCGCCAGCAGGGCCAGCCGCAGCGCCGCCCGGCCGTGCCCGGCGTCGGCGGCCCTGGTGTACCAGAGCATCGCCTCGGCCTCGCAGTCCTGCCGGGCCAGCAGCAGGCCCAGGTTGAAGGCCGCACTGCGGCTGCCCGCCCCGGCCGCCCGCCGGTACCAGCTCTCGGCGATCTCCAGCGCCCCGCGCTCGGCGGCCCGCACGCCCATCCGGACCTGCGCCCGGCGGTGGCCGGCGTCGGCCGCGACCGCGTACCAGTGCTCGGCCTCGTCGTCCGCGTCGCCGCGCCGGTCCAGCACCGAGGCCAGCCGGAACGCGCCCTCGGCCGACCCGCCGGCCGCCGCCTGCCGGTAGCGCTCCAGCGCCCCCGCCAGGTTGCCGCGCTGCTCCTGGGCCACCGCCAGCTGGAGGGCCGCCTCGCCGTGGCCCTCGGCGGCGGCGCGCGCGTACCACTCCTGCGCCTGCCGGTGGTCCCCGCGCCCGGCGTGCAGCACGCCCAGGTTGAAGGCGCCGTCCACGCTGCCGGCCTCGGCGGCCTTGGAGAACCAGGGCTCGGCGCCCGACTCGTCGCCGCGCTGGAGCAGCACCACGGCCAGCGCGTTGCACGCCTCGCGGTGCCCGGCGTACGCGGCGCGGCGGTACCACTGCTCGGCCTGCTGGTCGCGGCCGGCCCCGGCGCAGAGCAGTCCGAGGTTGAAGGCGCCGTTCTGGTCGCCGGCGTCCAGTGCGCTGCGGTACCAGCGCTCGGCCTCGGCCGCCTCGCCGCGCGAGGCGTGCAGCGCGCCCAGGGCGTTGGCGGCGTTGCCGTCGCCCGCCTCGGCCGCCTCCTGCCACCACTCGGCGGCGGCGGTGAGGTCCCCGGAGTCGCGCAGCAGGAAGCCCAGCGCGCAGGCCGCCCGCGGCTCGCCGTTCTGCGCCGACTGCCGGTACCAGCGGGCCGCCTCGTCCAGCAGGCCGCGGTCGGCCCGGGAGCGCTCCTCCAGCAGCACCCCGAGCCGCAGCGCGGCGCGGGCGTGGCTGCGGGCGGCGGCGGTGCGGTACCAGGTCTCGGCGGTCTCCTTGTCCCCCGCGGCCTCGCGCATCCGGGCCAGCCGGTAGGCGGCCTCGCGGTGCCCGGCGTCGGCGGAGACCTTGAACCAGCGCTCGGCGCGCACGTCGCGCCGGTGCTCCATCAGGTCGCCCAACGCGTAGGCGCCGAGCGGGTGCCCGTGGTCGGCGGCGAAGTGCAGCCAGTACTCGGCGGCCTCCTCCTCGCCCTGGTCCCGCAGTTGGAGCCCGAGCGCGTGCGCGGCGGGCGCGCTGCCGGCCACCGCGGCCTGACGCCACCACTGGGCCGCCTCCGAGCGGTGGCCCTGCTGGTGCAGCAGCACGCCGAGGTTGTTGGCGGCCGAGCGCAGCCCGGCCGCGGCGGCGCCGCGCAGGTACGGCTCGGCGTCCTCCAGGTCCCCGCGGCGCAGCAGCAGGGTGCCGAGCCGGCCGGCGGCGTCCGCGTCCCCGTCGTCGGCTGCCTGGCGGTGCCGGGCCTCCAGGGCGGCCTGCTCCCGGGCGGCCAGGGCGGTCTCGAAGCTGGCGGAGTCGAATCCGGCCCGCTCGCGCCCCTCCTCGCCGCCCTCCTCGTCCTCGGTGGCGGCGCCGTAGGGGCCGATGGCGGCGGTGAACTGGCTGGCGGAGACGTGCACCAGGCTGTCGGGGCCGTAGCCGTCGACCGGCCGGCGGTCCGTCAGTCCGCCGGTGCGCTGGGCGGGCAGGGCGCCGGGCCGGTCCTCGGAGTTCTCGGAGCTATCGGCCCAGCCCTCGGTGTCCGCCTCGGTGGTCGCCGCGGACTTGGCTCCTGGCCCGTTCTTGCCGATCAGCCTCATGCCGACTCCCGCTCCCCCAGAGTGTCGCGGCATCCTCCCCCGGCCCGCGGCCGGACGGACCCGCTGCCGGCCTCCGGCCGAAGGGGTCCCCATGGGGCGCGCTGGAGCCGACGGCCGGTCAACAGCCGCGCAACGTCCCCCATGTGTCCCATCGTCGCATCACCCGCAACCCGCGTACACCTGCCCCGGCCGAATTCGGCGGCGCGGAACCGAAGCCGACGAAATTGCTTCGGCGCTTTGTCGATTTCCCGACACTCGGGTCCACAAACCCCCATGCCGGCGTCGGTGGCGACGATCGATCCTACCGGAGGGGCCCACACCACCCTCGGCGGGAAACGCGAGAGGCCCGGAGGATGATCCTCCGGGCCTCTCGGCTACTGAGTAGCGGGGACAGGATTTGAACCTGCGACCTCTGGGTTATGAGCCCAGCGAGCTACCGAGCTGCTCCACCCCGCGTCGGTAGTGAAACCATAGCACGGTCGCGGGGTGGAACAGGAATCGGTTCTCCCAGCTCAGGGGCTCGCGCCCGCCGAGGGGCTCGGCGAGGCCCCGGCCGGCGCGGTGGCCGAAGGCGTGGCGGCGGGGGTGCCGCCGGCCTTCTGCTGCGCCGCCTGGGCCGCCTTGATCGCGTCGCCGAGCGCCTTCTGGGCCTGGCCGTAGGCCGCCCAGTCACCGCTCTTGAACGCGTTCTGGCTGTCGTTGTACGCCTTCTCGACGTCCGCCCAGGCCTTCTGCAGCTCCGGGGTGGTGGCCCCGCCGGTGCCCGGGGTGGCCGGCGCCGTCGGGGTGGGCGTCGGGGTGCTCGGGGTCCCCGGGGTGGTCGGCGCGGTCGGCGTGGTCGCCGGGGCGGCACCCGCGAAGACCTTCTTCAGCGCCTCCTCCAGGGTGTTCTCGAACGCCACGTTGTCGTTGCCGTACACCGCGAGCACCTTCTGCAGCGTCGGGTACTTGGCGCCGCGCCCGCGCACGTACACCGGCTCGACGTTGAGCAGGCCGCCGCCGACCGGCAGGGTCAGCAGGTTGCCGTACTCCAGCTCGGAGTCACCGCCGCTCTTCAGCAGGGTGATCTGCTGGGCCACTTCCTGGCGGGAGTTGAACTGCGACTGCACCAGGTTGGGCCCGAGGGTCTTGCTGTCCCCCGGCACCTTGAGGAGCCTGATCTTCCCGTAGTCCGGCCCCGGGTCGGCGCTGACCGCCATGAAGGCCGCCAGGTTCTCCCGGCCGCTCGGCACGAAGGTGCTGGTCAGCGAGAAGCTGGCGGAGGTGACCGCCGGGTCCGGCATCCGCACCGTCAGGTAGTACGGCGGCTGCGGCTGCTTGGTGTCGCTGGTCGGGTCGACCGGGATCTGCCAGATGTCGCTGCCGTTGAAGAACGAGTTGGCGTCCGTCACGTGGTACTGGCCGAGCAGGTCGCGCTGCACCTTGAACATGTCCTGCGGGTAGCGCAGGTGCGGCATCAGCGTGCCCGGGATGTCGGCCTTGGCCTTGACGGTGTCCGGGAACGCCTTCATCCAGGTCTTGAGCACCGGGTCGTTCTCGTCCCACTGGTAGAGCGTCACCTCACCGGTGTACGCGTCCACGGTGGCCTTGACCGAGTTGCGGATGTAGTTGACCTGGTTGGCGGCGGTCAGCAGCTCGCCGCGCTGGTTGGTCAGCGAGTCCTTGGTGGCCGTGCCCAGCGTCGTCTTGGACGAGAACGGGTAGCCGTCGGAGGTGGTGTAGCCGTCGAGCACCCAGACCACCCGCCCGGGCTGGCCGTCCGGGCCGGGCTGCACGACCGGGTACGGGTCGGCGTCGATCGACAGCCACGGCGCGGCCTTCTCCACCCGCTCCTTGGGCGTCCGGTCGTAGATGACCTTCGCGCCGTCGGTGATCGCCCCCGCGTAGAGGATCTGCGGCTCGGCGAACTTCACCGCGTACGCGGCCCGGGTGATCGGGTTGTCCAGCGAGACGCCGCTGCCGCCGGTGTACTGGTACTGCTTGTTCTCACCGGAGTCGGTGGTGTAGTCGATCTCCTGGTTGGCACCGCCGACGATCGAGTACGTGCCGGTCTTCTCGCCGTAGTAGACCCGCTGCTGGTAGTCGCCCAGCGAACCGGTGGCCGGCAGGCCCGACTCGGTGAAGACCGGCTGGCCCTTGTCGTTGACCTGGTTGCCCTTGGCCACCACCGCGCCGTAGCCGTGGGTGTACTTGAAGTGGTCGTTGATCCAGTTGCGCTGCACGCCGTTGAGGTCCAGCTCACGCAGGCCGATCACGGTGTCCTGGGCGGTCTCGCCCTTGCCGTAGCGGTCCACGTCCAACGTGGACGGGAAGGCGTAGTACGAGCGCTGCTGCTCGATCGACTGGAAGGTCGGCGAGACCACGTTCGGATCCAGCAGCCGGATGTCCGCGATGGTCTGCGCGTCGGGCTTGAGCGCCTCGGCCGTGGTCGAACCCTGCGGGGTGTACTGGGTGGTCTGGCTGTCCGCGATCCCGTACGCCTGCCGCGTCGCGTCGATGTTCTTCTGGATGTACGGCGTCTCCTTGGCCTGCTCGTTCGGCTTGACCTGGAACTGCTGCACGATCGCCGGGTACACCCCGCCGATCAGCACCGCCGAGAGCACCATCAGCCCGAGGCCGATCAGGGCCGGTGCCCAGGTGCGGCGGATCGGGGTCAGGAAGAACAGCACCGCGCAGATGATCGCGACGAAGAACAGGATGGTCTTGGCCGGCAGGAACGCGTTGGCGTCCACGTAGCGCAGGCCGGTCCAGCCGGTGACGCTCTTGTACGAGCCGGTCTTCACCGCCAGCGCGTACCGGTCCAGCCAGTACGCCACCGCCTTCAGCAGCACGAACACGCCGAGCAGCACCGCGAGGTGGCCCTGCGCGCCGGCACTGGCCCGGCGGCCCGGCCCCTGCAGCCGCAGGCCCCCGTACAGGTAGTGCACCAGCGCCGAGGTCAGCAGCGAGACGATCACCGCGCTGAACGCGAAGCCGAGCAGGAACTCGTAGAACGGCAGCTCGAAGGCGTAGAACGAGACGTCCATGCCGAACTGCTGGTCCTTGACGCCGAAGGACGTCCCGTTGGTCCACAGCAGCCAGGTCCGCCACTGGCCCGAGGCGGCGGCGCCGGCCACCAGGCCGATCACCAGCGAGATCCCGATCAGCGCCCAGCGCTTGAACGGCGCCAGGCCGGCCCGGTAGCGGTCCAGGCTCTGCTGCTCCACCGACATCGCCGACAGCGGCGGCCGGAGCCGGTGCGCCAGCCAGATGTTGGCGCCCACGACCAGCGCCATCAACAGGCCGAAGACGGCGAACAGGCCGACCTTCGTCCAGAGCTGGGTGGTGAACACCGAGGAGTAGTGGACCGACTTGAACCAGAGCCAGTCCGTCCAGAACCCGGCGAACATGACGAACAGCAGGAAGAGCACCGCGAGTACGCCCAGGGTGAGCAGGAGTACCCGCGCCCGCCGGGAGGGCGGGCCTACCCTGCGCCGGAATCCCGGCCCTGAGCGTTCCGGCATCTGGAATACCACGGGGCACCTCAGCTGTGTCGTCTGGAATCGAGCGGTCGTCAGTGCAACTTAACCAGGCTTTAGCCGAGTTCCCACCGTTAGCAGACGGTTACTCCGGCGTTCCCCGGCCGCAGCCGTCCGGCCGTCCGGCCACCGGACGCGCCACCGGACTCCGCCGCGGCCCGGGCGCTCCCGGGCGGCCCCGCGGCTCCGCCCCGTGGGCGCCGCGCCCGCCCCCGCCGGACCTGTGGCACCGCCCGGACCGCCCGGCGTGTGAGGATTGAGGCATGTCCGATGTCTCCAATTCCCCCGACGACGTCTCCAAGCTCCCGGCCGCGACCCCGCTGACCCGGGCCGCGCTGGAGATCGACGAGTACGCCGCCACCCTCGGCTGGGACCTCCCGGCCCGGCTGTTCGCCCTGGTGGACAGCGCGGCCCTGCTCAAGGCCGATCCCGGGATCGCCAAGAAGCTCGGCCTCTCCGACAGCCCGGAGGCCGGCCTCACCCCGATCGAGCAGGACGAACTGCCCGAAGGCATGGAGCTGGACAAGTTCCTGGGCACCATCGCCTGGCCCGACGCCGTGGTCGGCTGCGCCCTGGTGGTCGAGCGGCTGATGCTGCCGCCGGGCGCCGAGCAGTCCCGCCCGCGCAACGCCAGCGACGCCCAGCTCGCCGACTGGGTGGCCAACCACCCCGACCGCGAGGAAGTGCGGATCACCGCCGCCGTGCTGCGCGACGGCAAGCGGGAGATCGCCCTGCGGCTGCGCTCCAAGGACGTCGCCCGCGAGGTGCTGACCGGCCCCGACCTCGTCCCCGGCCTGACCGCGGCGCTGCTCGCCACCTTCTCCTAGGCCACGACCGGTACGCCGCGGGCCCCGGACGGGATCGTCCGGGGCCCGCGGCGTCCGGCCGGTCAGCCGGTGGCGCAGGAGGGCAGCGCGGCGGTCTGCCCGCTGCGCACCTGCTCCAGCGACTTCAGCGCGCCGTCCAGCGTCTCGGTCCTGATCAGGGTCAGTCCGGACGGGGTGTTCTTGCCGGCCTCGGCGCAGTTGGCGGCCGGGGTGAAGAAGTACTGGGCGCCGGCGTCCCGGGCCGCGATCAGCTTCATCGATATCCCGCCGATCGGCCCGACCGCGCCGGCGTCGTCGATGGTGCCCGTCCCCGCGACGAACCTGCCGCCGGTGAGGTCCTCCGGCGTCAGCTTGTCGATGATGCCCAGCGAGAACATCAGGCCCGCGCTCGGCCCGCCGACGTCCTGGAGGCCGATGTCGATCTGGAACGGGTAGGTGTGCCGGACGCCGGGCCGGATGCCGACCATGGCTGCACCGGTGTCGGGGGACTTCACGGTCGGGACGGCGATGTCGGTCCGGGCCGCCGCCGGGTCCGCCTTGCTCGCGTCCTTGACCATCGGCACCACGGTGAAGACGGCCGTCTCGCCGGGCTGGTGCTTGGTGACGGCCTTCGCCACGCTGTCCGCGTCGGTGACCGGGGTGCCGTCGACCGCGATGATCCGGTCCCCGGCGTGCAGCTTGCCCTCGGCCGGGGCGCCGGCCGTGACCGACTGGACGATCAGCTCGTTACCGACCGGGATGCCGAGCTGGGTCAGCGCCGCCGTCCGCGCGTGGTCCTCGGAGAGCGCGAACTCCTCGGCGTTCTGCCGCTTGGCGTCGGCGTCCGTCTGGCCCTTCGGGTAGACGTTGTCGTGCGGTACCACCAGCACGTCGTCCCGGAGCCACCCGACCACCGCGTTGACCAGGCTGGGCTCGTACTTGGCACCGGTGACCTGGACGGTGGTCATGTTGAGGTGGCCGCTCACCGGGTAGGACTCGTGGCCGGTGACGGTGATCACCGGCGTGCCCGTCTTCTCCTGCACCCCGAGCGTGTTGTACGTCGGCCCCGGGCTCATCTCCGTGTACGGCACCTTCATCATCACCGACGCGCAGAGCAGCGCTATGAGCAGCAGGGTGGCGGCGAGCATCGTCGCAGAGCGGCGTGGCATGCCTCGACAGTACGGGACGCGCCCGACGCCACGCCCGCCGGGCTACCGGCCGGGGTCCTCGCCCGGGCCGGGGGCGGCGGTGGTGCGTTCCATGGCGGCCATGAAGCGCCGGTGCTCGGCGAGGGAGGCGGGGTCACCGGTGGCTCTGGGGGACCGCTGGGCCCAGCCCGCCCACACGGCGGCGAACAGTGCGGCGATGACAGGAATGATCAACCAGGCGAGCGCAGCCATATCAGTACTCCCAGCTCGTCGTGTCTATGAGCAGACTAACCACCCCGCCGGAGAACGCGGGTGGCGCCGTCCGGGTTACGGCACGGCCGATCGGCTCACTGCCAGGGAGTATCCGGGGCGCCGGCCCGGACCCGTTCGGGTGAAGGCCCGGCGCGCCTGCGCGTCGGCGGTGTCCGGGTGGGTCAGCAGCCGCCGGCGCCGACCCACTCCTCCTCGCCGTCGGCGAACACCTGGTGCTTCCAGATCGGCACCTCGTGCTTGAGCTCGTCGATCAGCCGGCGGGCGGCGGCGAACGCCTCGCCCCGGTGGGCGCAGGAGACGGCGACGATCACGGCCTTGTCGGTGATCTCCAGCCGGCCGATCCGGTGCACCGCGGCGAGCGCCCGGACCGGGAACTCCGCGACGACCTTCTCGGCGATCCGGCGCATCTCCTGCTCGGCCGAGGGGTGGCAGCTGTACTCCAGCGCGGCGACCGACTTCCCGCCGTCGTGGTCCCGGACCGTCCCGACGAAGACGGTCGTACCGCCGGCGGCGTCGTCGCCGACCGCCTCGTAGACCTCGTCGAGCGAGAGGGGGGTGTCGCGGACGGCGAGCAGGCGGATGGGGTCGTGGTTGTCGGCCATACCCCCATGATTCCCCATCGCGGGTGACTTCGGGCAAGGGGGTTCCGTATCACGATTGGGAAATTTCGCATCGTGAGAATCGAGGCAGGCCGACCGCGGTGGGCACCGGTGGCGGGCCCCGCCCGCCGCGGCCGTCGAAGGGTCAGAAGCGGCGCCGCTTGCGCGCCCGCCGGACCAGCGCGGCCGTACCGACCAGCGCCACCGTCGCCCCGGCCGCGCCCAGGCTGGTGGCGGCCTCCTTGCCGCCGAGCCGCCGCCCGGCCACCGCGTGCTTCCCGGAGACCTGCGCCAGCAGCTCCGCCAGCACCTGCTCGTTGCTGTAGGTCGGACGCCAGCCCGCCTCGTGCAGCCGGCTGCCGGACACCACCCAGGGGTACATCGTGTACGCGAGGTCCCCGGCCGGGGCCGGGGTCAGCCCGAGCCGGTGCAGCCGGGCCGCGGTGCCCAGCGCGAGCGAGGCCGGCAGCTCCATCCGCCGGATGCCCGACAGCCGCTCCACGTCCTCCTGCTCCAGCCAGCCGTCGCAGCCGACCGTGACCTCGCCCTCGACCAGCCCGAGCGCCGCGTACTCCAGCGCCGCCGCCAGGTCGTCCACGTGGCAGAACTGCCAGCACGGCCGGGAGCCCGCCACCACCAGCAGCCGGGGCGCCTCGAAGTGCCGGGTCAGCACGGTGTCGACGCCGGGCCCGACCACCACGGCCGGACGCAGCACGGTCACCTGCAGCCCCGGGTGGGCCCGCGGGGCCCGCCGGGCCAGCCGCTCGATCTCCAGCAGGTCGCCGACCAGCGAGGCCTCCTCGGTGGCCCGCAGCTCGGAGTCCTCGGCCAGCGGCACCTCGTTGTCGGCGAGCGCGCCGTAGACCATCGCGGAGGTGCACAGCACCACCCGGTGCACCCCGGCCGCCGCGGCGGCGGTCAGCACGGTCTGCGCGCCGCGCACGTTGTAGGCGCTGCGGGCGCGCGGATCGGACTCCATCCCGAGGTCCATCGCCAGGTGGACGACCACGTCCACACCGGCCAGCCGCTCGGCCACCGCCGGGTCGCGGACGTCCAGGACGCGCCACTGCACGCCCGGCACCTCGCCCCGCCGGTCGTCGACGGCGAGCACCTTCCTCACCCCCGGCGAGGCGACCAGGCGGGCGGCGACGCGCTCGCCGAGCACACCGGCGGCGCCGGTGACGGCCACGGTCAGTGGCCTTCCGCCGTAGGCTGGAGGCGGCGACGCCGTGATGTCCGGGGCGTCCTCTCCTCCGGTCAGCCCAGAGCGAACGTCCGAAGGCGGGGAACTCACCGGCCATCCTCCACGGTTAGCTTATGTGCGTACGTACGTGTGTCACGTACGTCCATCCTGCCCGAGGCGAAGGCCCGGCGGTGCACCCGGCGCGGACCAGCCGTGCGGGAGCCGCCCGCCGAACGCGAGTCCCCCACTCCGCGGACCGCCCCGGGCGGGCCGAAATTCCGCCACCACCCCGCATGACGGCCGACCGGATCGAGGACCCCGTGAGCGACCTTCCCTTCGGATTCGGCGTTCCGCCAGAGGAGCCCGAGGACGGCAAGCCCGAGGACGGCAAGGGCAAGCCCGGCGACGAGCAGAAGAAGAAGGACCAGGGCGGCGAGCAGGGCGGCCCCCAGCCGTTCGGCTTCGGCGGGAACCCCTTCGGCGCGCTCTTCGGCATGGGGATGCCCGGCGCTCCCGGCGCTCCCGGCACCCCGAGCGGGCCCGGCGGGGGCGACAACCCCTTCGCCGCGATGTTCGGCGGCCTCAACCCCAACGACCTCGGCGCCGCCTTCCAGCAGCTCGGCCAGATGCTCTCGTTCGAGGGCGGCCCGGTGAACTGGGACCTCGCCAAGGACATCGCCCGCCAGACCGTCGTCGCCGAGCCCGTCGAGGGCAAGTCCAAGGACCGGTCGGTCAGCGCTTCCGAGCGCTCCGCCGTCGCCGAGGCCGTCCGGCTCGCCGACCTCTGGCTGGACGGCGCCACCGAGTTCCCCTCCGGGGCCGGCACCGCCGTCGCCTGGAGCCGGGCCGAGTGGATCGAGGCCACCCTGCCGGTCTGGAAGGACCTCGTGGACCCGGTCGCCGAGCGGGTGGGCACGGCCATGGGCGGCGTCCTGCCCGAGGAGATGCAGGCCATGGCGGGCCCGCTGATGGGCATGATGCGCTCGATGGGCGGCGCCATGTTCGGCAGCCAGATCGGCCAGGCGCTCGGCGCGCTCGCCGCCGAGGTGGTCGGCTCGACCGACGTCGGCCTGCCGCTGGCCCCCGCCGGGAAGGCCGCGCTGCTGCCGCAGAACATCGCCGAGTTCGGCGAGGGCCTGAACGTGCCCGCCGACGAGGTCCGGCTCTACCTCGCCCTGCGCGAGGCCGCCCACCAGCGCCTCTTCGCCCACGTGCCGTGGCTGCGCGCCCACCTGTTCGGCGCCGTCGAGGCCTATGCGCGCGGCATCAAGGTCGACACCTCCCGGATGGAGGAGCTCGCCGGCCAGCTCGACCCGAGCAACCCCGAGGCGCTCCAGGAGGCCCTGGCCGGCGGACTGCTCCAGCCCGAGGACACCCCTGAGCAGAAGGCCGCGCTCGCCCGTCTGGAGACGGCGCTCGCGCTGGTCGAGGGCTGGGTCGACGCCGTGGTGCACACCGCCGCCGAACCGCACCTGCCGCAGGCCGGCGCGCTGCGCGAGACCGTCCGCCGCCGCCGTGCGGCCGGCGGACCCGCCGAGCAGACCTTCGCCACCCTGGTCGGCCTGGAGCTGCGCCCGCGCCGGCTGCGCGACGCCGCCCGGCTCTGGGCGCTGCTCGCCGACGCCCGGGGCATCGAGGGCCGCGACGACCTCTGGCAGCACCCCGACATGCTCCCCACCGCCGCCGACCTGGACGACCCGGACGCCTTCGTGCACCGGGACACCGCCGGCGACACCGAGGGCGGCCTGGACTTCGACGCGATCGACAGGCTGCTCGGCGAGGCCGCCGCGGGCGGGCCGTCGAAGTCCTCGGAGCCCTCGAAGCCTTCGGAGTCCGCCAAACCCGACCTGGAGAAGAAGGACGACGGCGAGGACGGGAAGGGCGAGCCCACCGCATGACGCTCACCGAGACGGGCGCGTCCGCCCTGCACGCGGACGCGGTCCGCACCCTGAGCGGCTGGCGTCCGGCCGGCCCGGACCAGGAGCGGCTGCGCCTCGACTACCTGGACCACCTGGCCGAGCAGCCCGAGGGCCTGTTCCGCTCCTGCCTGCCCGCCCACATCACCGCCAGCGCGGCCGTGGTGGACCCGGCCGCCGGGCGGGTGCTGCTGACCCTGCACCCCAAGGTCGGCCTCTGGCTGCAGATGGGCGGCCACTGCGAGCCGGGCGACCGCGACCTGGCCTCCGCCGCGCTGCGCGAGGCCACCGAGGAGTCGGGCATCCCGGACCTCGTGCTGCTGGCCGCCGACGGCGTACCGGTACCGGCCAAGCTCGACCGGCACCAGGTCCGCTGCACCGGCAAGGACCGGCCGGAGAACACCCACCTGGACGTCCAGTACATCGCGGTGGCCCCGCCCGGCGCCGAGGCGCTGATCAGCGAGGAGTCGCTGGACCTGCGCTGGTTCGGCTTCGACGAGCTGCCCGAGCTGACCGACCACTCGGTGCGCGACCTGGTGGCGCGCGCCCGGCAGCTCACCGGCTGAGGCGCGACAGACCTGAGGGGGCGCGGGCCGCTGTGGCCCGCGCCCCCTCTGTCGTGCGCCCGTCCGCCGCTGACCCGCGCCCGTCCGCCCCGCGTCGCCCGCCGCCCGCGCCCGCCAGGGGTGCGGCGCTCCGGTCAGCCGCAGGATCCGGCCGGCTCGGCCTCCGGCGGACCCGCGTGCCGGGCGCCCGGGATGTGCGGCAGCCGGGCCGCCGAGGCGACGCCCTCCAGATAGCCGCGCGCCCGCTCCGTCCGCGGGTACGCCTCCAGCAGGGCCCAGAACGAGGCGCCGTGGTCCGGCACCAGCAGGTGGGCGAGCTCGTGCAGCAGCACGTAGTCGACGACGTACTCCGGCATGCCCTGCAGCCGGTGCGAGAGCCGGATGGTCCGCTCGCTGGGGGTGCAGGAACCCCAGCGCGAGTTCTGGTTGGTGACCCAGCGGACCTGGACCGGCTGGGCGCGATTGCCCAGGTAGGCGGCGGACAGCTCGCGCGCCCGGACCGCCAGCGCGTCGTCGCCGAGCACCCGGCGGCTCTCCTGGGCGGCCAGCTTCTCCAGCATCTGCGCGACCCAGCGCTGTTCCTCGGCGTGCGACATCCGGGCCGGGATCAGCACGACCGTGCGGTCGCCCTCGCGGTAGGCCGAGACGGTGCGGCTGCGCCGGGCACTGCGGCGGACCTCCACCCGGGAGCGGTCGAAGGGCAGCTCGACGTGTTTCTCCGACGGCGCGGGGGGCTGCGCGGGCGCCGATCCGGGCTGTTGGTCCGGGCGCCCGCGCGTGCTCGGCGTCGCGACCTGGGACCCGGAGGCTGCACGGGCACGCCGACGCGACGCCGGGGGATGGGAGTCCCGTTCGGCTGCCATGGCACACGACGTTACCCGGTACCGCTGACAGAAGTCCGCTGCCATGGCCGAAATCTTTCGTGGAGTGATCGGGAACGAAAGGCCGACGGCGGGTGTCCGGAATGCGACTCCGTACCGGCCGGCAGGTTATCCACAGGGCATGCGAACGGATCATTCGATCATGTGCTCGTGCCTGTGGACAACGCCGGGCACGGATCCGCGCCGATCGGGCAGGCTGGCCCCGGCCGTCCGGAAACGATCGGAAGGAAATCCACCGTGCGCCTCCTGCTGAAGCCCGCCCTCTCCCGCAGCTGGCGGGACTCCGAGACCCTGCAGTTCGGCACCGTCCGCCAGTACGCCGGGGTGGTCGAACGCGCGGACCGGGCCCGCTGCGACTTCCTCGGCCTGCTCGACGGGACGCGGGACCGGCCCGCGCTGCTGGCCGCCGGCGAGCGGGCCGGCCTCGGGCGCGAGCCGACCGGCGCGCTGCTGGACGAGCTGGAGCGGACCGGGCTGCTCGACGACGCCGAGGCGGCGGGCCGTGCCCTGGCCCGCTTCCCGCAGCCGCACCGGGAGCTACTCGGCCCGGACCTCGCTTCGCTCTCCCTGGTGCACTCCGCCCCCGGCGCCGCCCCCGCCGTCCTCGGCCGCCGGGCCGACCACCGGGTCGAGGTGCGCGGGGCCGGCCGGGTCGGCGCCGCGATCGCCGCCGTCCTGGCGGCCGCCGGTACGGGGGCGGTCACCGTCACCGACACCGGTCGGGTGCGGCCCGCGGACTGCTCCCCCGCCGGCACCCATGTCAGGTTGTATCGCCAGGAACATCGCCAAGTTCGGGATGGTGGCCGCGGCCGCCCTCGGCGCGGTCGGCGCCACCACCCTGCCGAC
>NZ_JBEPAA010000039.1:0-78191 GCF_040298365.1 Kitasatospora sp. NPDC001603 | reverse complement strand
GCCGGCCGGGCCGCCGAGCCAGACCGAGGTGGCGAGGGACGGGGTGTAGCCGCTGAACCAGGCGGCCTTCTTCTCGTCAGCCCAGGACGCGGACCGGGGAACCGGCCAGGAACGCCGCGATGTCCTCCACCGCCTGGCCGTAGAACGTCCGGTAGGTGTCGCCCGACACATAGCCGAGGTGCGGCGTCGCCAGCAGCCGCGGCGCGGTGCGCAACGGGTGGTCGGCGGGCAGCGGTTCGACGTCGAAGACGTCCACCGCCGCACCCGCGATCCGGCCCTCGGCCAGGGCGGCGAGCAGCGCGTCCTGGTCGACGATCGCCGCCCGCGAGGTGTTCACCAGGTACGCCCGCGGCTTCATCGACGCGAACTCGGCCTTGCCCAGCAGGCCCCGGCTGCGGTCGCCCAGCACCAGGTGGACGGAGACGAAGTCGCTCTCCCGCAGCAGCTCCTCCTTGGTGGCGGCGCGCCGGACGCCGACCGCGGCGGCCCGCTCCTCGGTGAGGTTCGGGCTCCAGGCGACCACGTCCATGCCGAACGCGAGGCCGACCCGGGCCACCAGCGCCCCGATCTTGCCCAGCCCGAGCAGCCCCAGCCGCCGCCCGGCCAGGTCCGCGCCGAGGGTGCTCTGCCACGGGCCGCCCGTGCGCAGCGCGTCGTTCTCGGTGACGATCCCCCGGGCGAGCCCGAGCAGCAGCGCCCAGGTCAGCTCCACCGGCGGCGTGGACGAACTCGCCGTGCCGCAGACCGTCACCCCGTGCGCGCGGGCGGCCGCGAAGTCGATCACCGTGTTCCGCATCCCGGAGGCCACCAGCAGCCGCAGCCGGGGCAGCCGGGCGAACACGGCCGCCGGGAACGCCACCCGTTCGCGCAAGGTCACGATGATGTCGAAGTCGGCGACGGCGTCGACCAGTTCGTCCTCCGAGCCGAAGTGCCGCGGGAAGGAGGTCAGTTCCACCCGGTCGGTCACCGGTGACCAGTCGACGATGCTCGTCGCGACACCCTGGTAGTCGTCGAGTACGGCACAGCGAAGTTTCATACCGGCACTCTCGCAGACCCGTTGGGCCGGGGGGACAGCGGCCGGGCCGTCCACCCGACCGGGACCCGCGTCAGACCTCCCCCAGCACCGTCCGGATCACGTGCCGGGCGTTGCGTGCCATCGCCGGGTTGGTCCTCCGGTAGTACGGCAGCGCGATCAGCGCCTGCGAGAGGGTCCGCCCGCGGCCGCGGACCCAGGTCGCGTCGTCCACGCCCAGCGCCTCGCGGAAGACCTCCCGCGCCCGGGCCGGCAGGAGATTCCACGCCGGGAACAGGTCGCAGGCGGGATCGCCCGTCCCCAGGCAGCCGAAATCGATGACCGCGGTCAGCCTGCCGGCTTCCACCAGCAGGTTGCCCGGCATGAGATCGGCATGCAGCCACACCGGCGGCCCGTCCCAGCCCGGGGTCCGCAACGCCTCCTCCCACACGGCCGTGGCGGCATCGCAGTCGACACCCTCCTGCGGGATCCCGCGCAGCTCCTCGATCGCCGACCTGGTCTCCACGTCGAGCGAGGCGACCGGCCCGCCGCGGTGGGCCAGGGGCGCACCGGGCAGGGTGATGCTCCGCATCGCCGCCACGAACCCGGCCAGGTCCTCGGCCAGCAGCACCGGGTCGCTCAGGGCCTCCACCTCCGGGTTCTCCCCCGCCAGCCACCGGTAGACCGACCACGGCCAGGGGAAGCCCTCGGCGGGCACCCCGTCACCGAGCGCCTCGGGGACGGGCCGGGGCAGCTGGGGCGCGAGCCGGGGCAGCCAGGCCCGCTCCAGCAGCACGTCGCCGGCCCCGCCCCGCGTCAGCGGCAGCCGGACGACCATGTCGTCGCCCAGCCGGTACATCGCGTTGACCGTCCCGCCGGACGGGAACCGCTCGACCGCCAGCCCCGCCCACTGCGGGAACTGCCCGGCGATCAGCCGCCGTACGAGATCGACGTCCGTGGGGTAGGTGCCGGGATGCATCTGCCCTGCGCTCATGTTCATGGCAGGTAATCGAACGGCCTGACGCCGGCGAACGTCAACCGCTTTCCGACGACCGCGGCTGCGCGGCACACCCAGCGGGGGTCCGCTCCAGCGTCGGCCTCGCCGCTCCCCGGCCGCCGCTACCCGCCGCCGCTCCCCGCCGCCGCACGGCCGGTCGCGCCGGCGTCCCTGCCGACCTGCCCGGGCGGCGGGGCCTCGGAGTGTACTGCGGCTCAGCCCCGTTCGGGGGCCGTCGCGCTGGTGACGATCAGCCGAGCGCGGACGCCCAGGGCGGCCCGGCCGCGGGCGCGGCGCCGGGGTGCGGAGCGTCGGGGTGCGGAGCGCCGGGGTGCGGAGCGACTGTCCGGTCGACATCCGGTTCGGCCTGGTGCTGATGACTTGGTGTCATGCGCGACAGGCCAGGGACGTAGCCGAACCGGAAGTCACGGATCCGTCAATCGCCCATGACCAGGGGGCGTGCGATTGCCACCCATGGTGAACTTCCTTGCGCGCAATGGCCGGTTCGCCTCCGCACGGCACCGGTTCACATGGCGGCGGGGTACACGCCCCCGAGGGCGCCCGGGTGCCCCGGTCCCTGGTGCCTGGTGCCCGGTGCCCGGTGCGCGGTGCCCGGTGCTCAACAGGGCGTCAACGGCCGACCCCCGATGAACAGGCCACCGGGTCGAAGGTCGACAGGAATATACAGACCGGTCTACTGTTTCCACATGGGAGTCAAGGGAGAAGAGACCCGCGCCCGGCTGATCGCCGGCACGCGCAACCTGATCGAGGCACAGGGCTACTTCGGTACCGGCCTCAACCAGATCGTGGCGGAGAGCGGCGCACCGCGCGGCTCGCTCTACTTCCACTTCCCCGAGGGCAAGGACCAACTGGTCGCCGCCGCCCTCGTCCAGGCCGGGCAGGAGGTCGAGGAAGTCCTCCGGACGCCCGCCGGTCGCAGCCCGGAAGCGACGGCACTGGTCGACCGGCTCGTCGAGGTCTTCATCGCCCGCCTGGAGGAGTCCGACTACAGCAAGGGCTGCCCCGTCGCGACCGTGGGCCTGGAGGTGGCGGGAAGCAACGAGCCTCTGCGCCGCGTCTGCGCCGAGGTGTACGCGAGCTGGCAGCTCGTGCTCACCGAACGCCTCACCGCCCAGGGGTTCGGCCCCGCCGAGGCGGAGACCGCTTCGGGCCAGGCGCTCGCCGTACTGGAGGGCGCCGTCCTGCTCGCCCGGGTGCGTCGCGACCGCCGCCCCCTGGAGGACGCCCGGCACGCCGTCCGCCACCTGCTCGGCGCGAAGAAGAAGTGACCGACCGGCCGCGCCCGTCCTGACCTCACGCGCGCGGCCCACCGGTCCGCCCGGTCCCCCCGACCCCGCAGTCGGCCGAGCTCCGATCGGCGCCGCTCGATCGTCGCCTGAAAATATACCGACCGGTCTACCGAATCTAAGCTGATGCACTGCCTTCTCACCCAGGCCACCGAGGAAATCAACCGACCGGTCTACCGAATCTGAGCCCTCACACTCCCGTCACCGTAGGCCGCGTCTGGAAATCTGCCGACCGGTCTACATACTCATCTGCCCTCCCCGCGCCCTAACTCCCACCCAGGCATCTCCCAAAAATATGCAGACCGGTCTACAGAAAAGGACCTCCAGATGAACTCCACCACCCCGCCGCAGCACCGGCTACCCCAGCCCCTGCCGCGCACCCTGGTCCTCGGCGCGACCGGTTTCCTGGGCCGCTGGCTGGTTCTCGAACTCCTCGACCGCGGCGAGCCGGTGGCCGCCGGCATCCGGGGCGGGCGCGGATCCGCACGGGACGGGCAACTGCGCCACTGGCTCCGCGAGCACGGCGCCGACGACACCGCACTGACCACCGTCGCCGCCGACCTCACCCGCCCCGGCCTCGGCCTCGGCACGACGGACGAAGCCCGGCTGACGGACATCCGCGACCTCCACAACCTCGCCGCCCTCTACCGGTTCGGCCTGGAGCGCACCGAGGCGGACGCCGCCAACGTGGCAGGCGCGCTGCACGTGCTGCACTGGGCCGCCACCCGTCCGGGGCTCCGGCGGCTCGTCCACCTCTCGGGCTACCGGGTCGGCCGGGACGCCACGCCGCGCTACCCACTCCCGGCCGCCGAGACCGACGCGCTCTACACCCGCCTCGGCGCCTACGAGGCCTCCAAACTGGTGGGCGACGCCGCCGTCCGCGTCACGGCCGCCCGCCTCGGCGTACCGCTCACCACGGTCAACCCGAGCAGCGTGGTCGGTCATTCGGTCACCGGCGAGGCCGGACAGTACCTCGGCCTGGCCGAGCTGGTCCGCCAACTCGCCCATCGGCGCCTGCCGTTGCTCCCGGGTTCGGCGCGGACCTTCCTGCCGGTGGTCGCGGTCGACCACCTGGCCCGGTTCCTCGCCGCCGTACCGGAGTTCGACGACGGTCCGGCGCACTCCCACACCGTGCTCGACCCCGCGACGCCCCCGCTGCCCGAGCTGATCGGTCTGCTCGCCGACCACCTCGGAGTGCCCGCACCCCGCGCCCTCGTCCCGGTCGGCCTGGTCCGCCGGTTGCCCCGCGCGCTGACCGGCGCCGACCCCGAGACGCTCAGCTTCCTCTCGGAGGACGGCTACGACACCACGTCCGCCGACCGCCTGGCCCGCGCCGCCGGTCTTCACCACCCACCCGTCGCCGACGTCCTGCGCCGCTGGGCGACCCGCCTGGTCGCCGACGGCTTCGGCGCCACCGCCACCGCCACCGCCACCGCCCCTCTCGCACCAGGCCCACGCGCACCCGGCCGACCGAACCCGGATCGCGCCGCTTCCCGGACCGGCCGGTTCGCCAGGTTCGGCCGCTTCGCCAGGTTCGGCCGCTTCGCCCGGTTCACCGGGTTCGGCGACCGGCGCCGCTGACCGGGGCGGCAGCACGGTTCGCCCCCGGCTCGGGCCGCATCGGGGGGTGAACCGTGCTGCCGCCGTCCGAGCAGCGGACGCCCGGCGGCCTCAGCCCTCCCCGGCGCCTGTCCGTTCGAAGGCGAGCAGGGTCCAGGTCACGCCCGGGCGGGCGTGGAGGTCGGGACGGGTGACGTGGGTCAGCAGGGTCAGGCCGTGCCGGTCGGCGAGCGCGACGGTCTCGTCGGCCGGGACGTCGAACATGCGGCGGCCCGGTGGGACGGGGCCGTGGCGGAGGGAGAGCATCACCCGACCGGCGGGCGCGAGCAGGCGGGCGAGCGCCGCCATCGCCAACTCACGCTCCCGGTCGGCCAGATGCATCCATACGGCGGTCAGCAGGACCAGGTCGAAGTGCTCCTCCGAGGCGGTGACGGCAGCCGCTTCGGGCAGTGCGTCGTCCACCCAGCGGATGTCGCTGTCGGCGTGGATCCGCTGCCCGATCCGTCGCAGCTCCCCGGTGGGCTCGGCGGCGACGACCCGGTGGCCGAGGGCCGCGAGGGCGGCCGCGTCCCGGCCGGTGCCGGCACCGAAGTCCAGGACGGCGCTCGGCGCCCCGGGGAAGAGGTGGAGCAGTTCGCGGTGGACCTGTTCGAAGGTCACCTCCTCGTACTGCACGGCGAGTTCCGCCGCCGCCTCGGCGTAACCTGCGGTGCCGGCCGGTCGGTTCACGTGCCCCCTTGTGTGTCGGACGGCTCCGGTCAGGCCGGACCGCCCGCCACCGCCGGGACGATCTTCCCCCGATTGCCGCAGCGCTCCAAACCGCGCTTCTTCGCTTCGGCGGCCACCACGGGCGCGAACGCCCGGCAGGCCCGATACAGGTGCGGCCCGCATGCCCTCACGCCCCAGCACCGGTCCCGGAGCACCCCACACCTGGAGCACCCCCAGCCGGAGCACCCCACGGCCGGAGCACCTCCTCCACCGCACCGTCCTCCGAATGGACGGCTGATCCGACGACAGCGCGCGCCCCTCCGCCGCCGCTCACTCCGCCCTGCCGCCGCCCCCGCACCGCCGACCCCGCCGCCGGCCGCCCGCCGGCCCGCCCGCCGCCCGGGGCCCGGCGACGCCCGTTCCTCAGGCCTCGCCGGCGTGCCAGGCCGGCCACTGCCAGGGCCGGTCCACCCAGTGCACACGGGACTCGTCGCGTGGATCGAGGTCGGGGAAGAGCTGGTGGATCCGTGGCTCGAACTCCTCCGGGGCCAGCGGCTCCCAGCCGTGGCCCTCGAAGTAGACCAGGCGGTAGCGGCTGTCGGTACGGAACTCGGCGACCTCGACCAGGGGCTTTGACGTGCTGTTCGTTTCCATGCCCCCAGCATGTGGCGGACCTCCGCCGCCCGCACCCGGGGTACGGCCGGCAGCGTACAGCCGGGAACGGAGTGCGGAGCGAAGTGCGGAACGGACGGCGCGACAGAACCCTCTTCCGAGTCATGTCCCGCCGTCGGCGCGCTCGTTGAGTACGGCGAACGGGTCGTCGGACGAGGCGCACGGACCGCACCGGGATCGAGGTCGACCCGGGCGGTGGACCCGGCAGTGGCGCAGCGGCGATTCGGCGGCGGCGAATTCGGCAGCAGGAGGACGAGGGCATGAGCGGGCAACCCGGCGATGGACAGTGGCAGTGGCCGGCGCAGGCGTGGGAGCCACCACCGGTACCCGTCGCGTCGCCCGTCGCACCTCCGCCCGCCGCACCCGTGCCGCCCCCGGCGGGGCCGCGGCCCCGGCGGGCGTGGGCGGCAGCGGCAGCGGCAGCCGGGATCGTCGCCGTGCTGGCGTCCGTCCTGGTGATGTGCGGGCCCGGATCGGGCGAGGAGTCGTCCGGCGTGGTGGCCTTCCCCGGTACGTCCCCCTCGCCGTCGGTGCCCTCGGTCCCCGACCTGCTGCCGGTACCGGCGCCGCCGACCACCACCGCCCCGGCCCCGGCGGACGCGGCTCCGGGCGGCGCCGCGGGCCCGACGACCGGCCCCGGCACGGCGTCCGAGGCCTCGCCGGGGGCGGAGCGGTCGGGCGTGGACGGCGCGCCGGGCGCGGCACGCTCCGCTGCCGCCCGGGCTAGGCAGAGCCGGACGCCCCGCCCGGCCCCGGCCCGGAGCCCGGAGGCCCCGGGGTCCGGCGTGTCGGCGCCCGCGGGGCCGTCGGCCGCCGCGGGGACCCCGGGCGCGACGGGCGGCGGACCGGCCACGACCGGCGGCGGCTCGATCTGCGACCAGGCCGAGCGCTTCGGCCGCTGGCCCGCCGGCTCGGAGCAGGCCAGGCTCTGCCACAACATCTACGGCTGACCGGTCGCCCCAACGATCTGTCCCCGACAGCCCGGCCCGCCACCACCCCCGGGGCCGGGCCGGGTGCCTCACCCCGCCGGTAGCAGCCCCTTGTCCAACCGGGGCGCCAGCACCTTCGCCAGCGTGTCGGTGATGTGCCCCGCGTCCCGGTAGAGCACCACCCCCTCCAGGACCGCCGGG
The DNA here is from genome assembly GCF_040298365.1 of Kitasatospora sp. NPDC001603. Lineage (NCBI taxonomy): Bacteria > Bacillati > Actinomycetota > Actinomycetes > Kitasatosporales > Streptomycetaceae > Kitasatospora > Kitasatospora sp. NPDC001603. The sequence goes on along the minus strand of NZ_JBEPAA010000039.1, from coordinate 70,805 downwards.
CAGTCCGGACCGGTGCCGGGGCAGAGCAGCGGCCCGAGGTCCAGCACCCGGACGCGGTAGCGCTCGGCGAGCCCGCCGGCGAGCAGCGGGTCCTGCTCGAAGGCCGTCTCCCGGGGGAAGAAGCAGGCGTCCGAGCGGCCGTCGGAGGCTGCCAGGCAGGTCGGGATGTCCCTGCCGGGCATCGGCGTGTCGCCCAGGTAGGCGAGCGGCGCGCCGATGGCCGAGAGGCGGTCCAGCGTGCGGCTCCAGCCCTCGGCGCGCTCCGGCCCGCTGCCGTACCGGTTGAGGCCGGCCATCACGATCAGCCGTGGCTTGGGACCGGTGGCCAGCCGGGTGAGGGTGTTCTCGCGCCAGCGGTCGCACTCGTCGAAGGTCCGGCCGAGGACGTTGTTGCGCACGGTCAGGGTTGCCAGCGGGCAGCCCGGCTTGACCAGCACCTCCAGGGCCCAGTTCCGCTGCTCGGCCAGGGCGAGCGCGCCCGAGATCCACTGGCCCGCGTGCGAGTCGCCGATCAGCACGATCCGGTCGGGGCTGTCCTCGGCGCCGAACAGGCAGCGCGGGCTGTTCTCGGCGCCGAGCGGGATCTCGCAGCCGTGCCCCGGGGGGAAGTCCTCGCGGGCCCGGGCCAGCGAGGGCGTCAGGCTCAGGACCCGGCTGCCGGGGGCGAGCAGGGCGGGACCGTCGACCGCGCCGGCCGGGACGGCGATCGGCCCGGTGGTGTCGCCGAGGGCCCGGACGGTTCCGCCGCCCAGGGTCAGCCCGGCGATCAGCGGGATCACCAGCGCGCTGGCGCCGACCGCCAGGCCCCGGCGAGGGGCCGGGCTGCTGCCGTAGCGCAGCGGCTGTTCGACCAGCCGCATGGTCAGCCAGGCCGGGACGGCGCTCGCCGCCGTGAGCGCGACCAGGGTGGTCCAGGGCAGCGCGCCGTAGCGGGCCTGGGCGATGGTCAGCACCGGCCAGTGCCAGAGGTACCAGACGTAGGAGAGCCGGCCGGCGGCTCGCAGCGGACGGGCCGCGAGCAGCCGGCCGACGTCGGTGGCGCCGAGCGCGCGGTGCGCGGGTCCGGCGAGCAGCACGGCGGCGGTGCCGAGGACGGGCAGCAGGGCGGCGCTGCCGGGGAAGGGGGTGTTGCGGTCGTACCGGAGGACGGCGACCAGGACCGCCGCCGCGCCGGCCCAGCCGAGCAGACGCAGGGCCCGGCCGACCGGCCGACCGGAGCGGCCGGCCCGCGGCAGCCACCCGGCGAGGGCCGAGCCGAGCATGGCGGCGCAGGCGCCGGCGGCGAACTCCCAGAGCCGGCTGGCGGTCGAGAAGTAGCCGAGCGGCGCGGAGCCGGCCGTCCAGCGGATGCAGAGCAGCAGCGAGACGCCACCGATCGCCGTGGTCGCGACGGCGATCACGGCGGTGCGCCGGCGGCCCCTCAGGTAGCGGGCGAGGCCGAGCAGCAGCACGCCCCAGAGCAGGTAGAACTGGTTCTCCACGCCGAGCGACCAGAAGTGCTGGAGCGGGCTCGGGTCGCGCTCGGCGCCGAGGTAGTCGGTCTGCTGGCCGACGAACCGCCAGTTGGCGAACTGGCCGGCCGAGGCGATCAGGTCCCGGGCCAGGTCGGTGCCGCGCAGCGGGTCGAGCAGCGCGCCGCCGGCCAGTGCGGTGGCGACCAGGACGACCGCGGCGGCGGGCAGGATCCGGCGGGCGCGGCGGGCGGCGAAGTCCCGGAGGCCGATCGGTCGGGCCAGCAGCAGGCCGGTGATCAGGAATCCGGAGATGACGAAGAAGATGTCGACGCCGACGTAGCCGCCGGTGAAGGCCGGCACGGCGGCGTGGAAGGCGAGGACGGCGAGCACGGCGACGCCGCGCAGTCCTTCGATGTCGGGACGGAAGGCCGCCCGCTTCCGGGGCTCCTCGGCCGGCTGCGCCTGCGCCGCCACGGCGGTGCCGGCTGCCGTCAGCAGCACGAGGTCGGCCGCCGGGTCGGGGTCGGCGGCCGCACCGGCGGCACTCGGCGCGGCGGCGGAGGCGGAGGCGGAGGCTGTGGCGGTGGCGGAGGCGGAGGCGGCGGTGGCGGTGGCGGTGGCGACCACCGAAACCGCAACCGGCTCACGAACACGATCCGGGACAGCAACAGGAACAGGAACAGGAACAGGAACAGGAACGGGGACAGGAACAGGAACGGGGACAGCAACAGGGACAGGAACGGGAACGGCGCGCGGCGGTTCGGCGTTCGGTGGTACGGCCGTTGACACGGCGGGGCTCCTTGCAGGGCTGGCAGCGGCGGTTCGGGGGCCGCGCGGCCGAGTGGGGCGGCCTGGCGGGTGAGGTCGTTCCGCGCCGGTGGGGCGACGCGCAAGGGCGGCAAAGGGAAATCAACTAACGGACAAGCTCAACTCATTGACGGAACATCAGAAGAGCAGCGGGTCCGCCCAGCCGGAGGCCAGCAGGCCGCAGAGCAGCAGGACGGCGGTGACGGCGACGGCCTCGGCGCGCCCGAAGCGCAGATCGGCGGCCGCCCGCGCGGCGGCGGTGCCCCGGACGGTTCCCCCGTCCGCGCCGGTGGCGCGCCGAACGGGCGCGGTGACGTCGCCGCCCTTGCCGCCGCGCAGCAGCGGCCAGAGGGACCGGACGAGCGGGATCATCGTGTGGGCGGTGAGCCCGAGCAGCCCCACCAGCGCCCAGTACGGCTGCCAGCCGTGCAGCGCGACGGCCCGGCCGAGACCCACGGCCCCGGCGACCACGACCAGGCCGAGCCAGCCGACCCCGATCCGGGCGACCGTGCGGGCCAGCGAGCTGCCGCCGGAGACGGCGCCGGTGGGCACCCAGTCGGCGCTGCGGCGGCGCAGCGCGTGCGCGATGGCGACCACGTGGCAGAGCCCGCCGAGGAGTTGGACCCGGGTGACCTCGAAGCGCCAGCGGGTGCGGGACATCGCGGGCAGCAGGACGAGGGCGACCCAGATCGGCGGTAGGAACGGCAGGACCTGCCAGGGCTCGATCTCGTCGGGCGCGAAGAACAGCATGATCAGGGCCGGCAGCGGGATGGCGAAGACGTTCACCGCGCTGGTCGGGTAGCCGAGGATGCCGTTCCAGAAGCAGAGCCGGGCCGAGCGGCTGAGCGGCCCGCTGCGGAAGCCGGGATCGCCGACCAGGGCGAGCGAGCCGAGGCACCAGCGGTACTGCTGGCTGATGAAGGCGGGCAGGCCGGTGGGCGACATGCCCTTGGCGACCAGCGCGGGGACGTAGCGGGTGGTCCACCCGGCGCGGGCCAGCGAGAGGCCGGTGTAGAGGTCCTCGCTGTGGTCGATCTCGGCGAAGCCGCCGACCCGCTCCAGCGCGGCGCGCCGGTAGAGCGCGTTGGTGCCGCAGCAGACGGTGCCGTCCTGGGCGTCGCGGGAGGGCTGGATCCAGCGGTAGAAGATCTCCTGGGTCGCGCCGGCGGCCCGCTCCAGCCACGACATGTCCGGGTCGGTGTCGAAGCACTGGGGGCTCTGCACGATGCCGACCTCGGGGGTGTCGAGGTAGGGCACCAGGTGGTGCAGGAAGTCGGGGCGCGGGCAGAAGTCGGCGTCGAGGACGGCGATGATGTCGCCGTTGCCCTCGGCCAGGCCGTGGTTGAGGTTGCCGGCCTTCTTGAACCGGCCCCGGTCGGGCCGGGCCCGGTACTGGAAGCCGTAGGACTCGGCGAGTTCGCGCACCTCGGGACGGGCGGCGTCGTCCAGGACGAGGACGGTCAGCGCGCCCGGCCAGCGGACGGCGGCGGTGTGGCGGTAGGCGTTGTCCAGCACGGCGAGCGGCTCGCCGGCGGTGGGCAGCAGCAGGTCGACGCCGGGGTGGCGGGCGGGCTGCCAGGCGCGCAGCAGCAGGTCGTGCGAGTCACGGGTGAACCGGCGCGCCCGCTGGCCGTCGGCGAGGGAGAGCACCCAGGTCACGGCGTTGAGGACGGTCAGCACCAGGAAGGGCCAGAGCAGCGGCCGGCTGAGTGCGAAGAGGCCGAGCGTGACGGTCGCGCCGGTGTAGGAGAGGGTGGCGCAGAGCAGCACCCAGCGGCGCTGCGGGCCGAAGTACCAGTAGAGCTCCTGATCGTCGGGTGGGCTGGGCAGTCGCAGCGAGTCGTCCGCGACGGCGAGGCGCGGACCGGTGTCGGATGCGGGCATGGCGGTGCCATGGAGTACGGGCATGCGGAGATGGCCCCCCTGGGCTCGGACGGAACGTGGCCGTTCGTTCCGCCAGCCTCTCACATTGGCCTAGACCAATAATGAACGAGGTGTGACATCTCCACATCGCCGCAGGTCAGGACTTTGACATTGCGTCACCGCACTGATGGAACGTCACCATTACTGCTCGGTAAGGTCCTTCACCAGCTTCTCGAACCGCAGGTCGGGGCGGCGCGGGACGCCGAAACGCTCGTCGCCGTAGGGGAACGGCGAGTAGACACCGGTGCGGTGGAAGCCCCGGCGCTCGTACCAGGCGATCAGGTCGGCACGCTGCTCGATCACCGTCATCTCCAGCTCGACGGCGCCCCACTCCCGCGCGACGAACCGCGCGGCCTCCTCCAGCACGGCCCGCCCCACGCCGCCGCCCTGTCGGCCGGGGCTCACCGAGAACATGCCGAAGTAGGCGGTCGGGCCCCGGTGTTCGAGCTGGCAGCAGGCGACCAGCTCGCCGGCCCGCTCGACGAGCAGCACCACGCCGTCGGGGTGGGTGACGGCGGCGGTGACGCCCTCGGCATCGGTGCGCTGGCCGTCCAGCAGATCGGCCTCGGTGGTCCAGCCCGCCCGGCTGGCGTCGCCGCGGTAGGCGGATTCGACGAGGGCGAGCAGCGCGGGCACGTCGGCCACGGTCGCGGTACGGAAGTCGAGGCTGTCCGCCTCGGGCCGGGCGGTGTCCGGGGTGGTCGCGGGCACGGTGGTCCTCTTCTCATCGGTAGGGCGGCGGCCGTTCGGGTGCCGACTCAGGCATCGTGCCACAACGGCACCGCACCCCCTGGCGGCCGAGGCCGCCGCCGCGCCCCGGCCCCGACGAAGGCGCCCCCGCCTCACCCGGGCCCACCGTGCGGCACGGCGCGCAGGGCGGCCCGGGCCGCGTTGGCACCGCACATGCCGTGCACCCCGGCGCCCGGCGGGGTCGCCGCCGAGCAGAGGTAGACGCCCGGAATGCCCGTGTCGTACGGGTGCGGCGCGGTTCTCGGACGCAGCACCGTCCGGACCGGGCCGTTGGCGCCGGTGCAGATGTCCCCGCCGACGTAGTTCGGGTTGCGGCGCTCCAGCTCACCGGGGCCGGTGGCGACGGAAGCGAGGATCCGGTGCCGGAAACCCGGTGCGAACCGCTCGATCCCGGCGACGAGCAGGCCCTCGACGTCACCGGGGTAGCCGTGCGGCACGTGCGCGTAGGCATGGACGGGGTGGACGTCGCCGGCCGAGCGGCCGGGGTCGGCGAGGTACTGCTGGGCCACCACCAGGAACGGGCGCTGCGGCATCCTCCCCCGGGCCACCTCCCCCTCGGCGAACGCCACCTCCTCCAGCGTGCCGCCCACGTGGACGGTGCCGGCCCGGCGGCAGTCCGCGTTGCGCCACGGGATGCCGCCCGCCACCGCGAAGTCCACCTTGAAGGCCGCCGGCCCGTGCCGGTAGCGCAGGTACGCGCGCCGGACGGGGCGCGGCAGCGCGGGCCCGCAGATCGCCGCGGCCGCGCGGGGGGCCACGTCGAGCAGGACGACCGGGCACGGGCGCAGCTCGGCCAGCGAGGTCACCCGCACCCCGGTCTCGATCCGGCCGCCCAGCTCGCGCAGCCGCCCGGCCAGGGCCGCCGTGATCGCGCCCGAGCCGCCCTCGGCGACCGGCCAGCCTCGGTGGTGCGCGGCGGCGATCAGCAGCAGTCCGGCCGCGGAGGTCAGCGGCCGGTCCAGTGGCTGGAAGCTGTGCGCCGCGGCCCCGGCGAACAGGGCGCGGGCCCGTTCGGTGTGCCAGCGGCGGGCGAGCACGGTCGCCGGCAGGAGGGCCCGGCTGCCGAACCGGGCGAGCCGCACCGGGTGGGCGGGTACCCGGACGATCGGGCGCAGGGTGTCCTCGGCCAGCTCGTCGAAGCCTTCCGACAGGTCGCCGAACAGGCGCAGCCAGGCCGCGCCGTCCGGCCCCAGGGCGCGGGCGGTGGCGCGTACGGACCGTCCGGCGGTGACGGCGTCGCCGCCGTCCAGCGGGTGGGCCAGGTCGACCTCGGGCAGCCGCCAGCGCAGGCCGTGGCGGGCGAGGTCGGCGGAGCGCAGGAACGGCGAGGCGACCCCGAAGGGGTGCACGGCGGAGCAGTGGTCGTGCAGCACCCCGGGGAGGGTGGCCTCACCGCTCCGGGCGCCGCCGCCGATCTCCGCCGCCGCCTCCAGCACGGTGACGGCGAGGCCGCGTTCGGCCAGGGTGACGGCGGCGGCGAGGCCGTTGGGGCCGGAGCCGACCACGATCGCGTCGCTCATCACCGGGCCTCCCGTCGAGGTGCCGCCGCGCCCTCCGGGTCACGGGACGGCGGTTCGCGAACCCACGATGCCAGCCTGGCGGACGGCCCGGTCCGGCGCACCCGCTGGCGTAACCGCCGGGCCGGGCCCGACCGTGCCGCGGCCACCCGGGGGCCGCCCCCACGAGGTGTCCGGGCCTCTGGCCACCCTGGCGGGTACATGGCTACTCTGCTCTCCGTCCGGGTCAACTCCCGGGCACCAGAGGCCTCATGGGCCCTCACCGGACCATGACCGGATCAGAGGAGTGTTCATGCTCAGCACGTCCCGCTCCGCAGGCCCCACCGGTACCGCCGCACCCTCGAAATCCCGCCGTCTACCCCTCCTGGGCGCACTCGCCGCAGCCGTCGCACTGGTCACCGGCGTGACCGCGCCGGCCTACGCGGCCGAGCCCGCGCCCGCCCCGACCACCGGCGGGCAGGCGGACCGCCACCTGCCCGCCCTCCACCCCGAGCTCGACTTCGCCGGCTCCACCGTGGCCGCCCACGAAGGAAGAGCGAGCACCGCGGGCGTCGCCGCCCTCGCCGCCACCCAGACCCCCGGGCTGGACGTCTCCAGCTACCAGGGCAACGTCAACTGGGCTTCGGTGAAGGCGAACGGCGCCCGCTTCGGCTACGTCAAGGCCACCGAGGGCACCACCTACACCAACCCGTACTTCACCCAGCAGTACAACGGCTCCTACAACGCCGGCCTGATCCGCGGCGCCTACCACTTCGCCCTGCCGGACCGTTCCTCCGGCTCCGCCCAGGCCACCTGGTTCGTCAACCACGGCGGCGGCTGGTCCCGCGACGGCAGGACCCTGCCGCCCGCCCTCGACATCGAGTACAACCCCTACGGCGCCACCTGCTACGGCCTCGGCCAGAGCGCCATGGTCAGCTGGATCCGCTCCTTCAGCGACACCGTCCACGCCCGCACCGGCCGCTACCCGACGATCTACACCACCACCAACTGGTGGTCCCAGTGCACCGGAAACAACGGCGGCTTCGGCACCACAAACCCGCTCTGGCTCGCCCGCTACGGCTCCACCGTCGGCACCGTCCCGAACGGCTGGGGCTACCAGACCTTCTGGCAGTACGCCGACTCCGGCACGTTCCCCGGCGACCAGAACCTCTTCAACGGCGCCTACGACCGCCTCCAAGCCCTCGCCAACGGCTGACCCACCACGCCCCACCACGGGCTCCCGCCACTTCACCGCGGCGGGAGCCCGCTGCCCTTCCCGGGCGGTCTCCTCTGATTTCTCCCCACCCCGCATGAACCCGGCGAGGCGGGGCAGTCGGGGTGGCGAGCGCCGCCGGGGCATTCCCGGCGCAGCACACCGTGCGGAAGGGAGAGAGTCGTGAGCAACGACGTCAACATCTGGGAGTTCCGCTCCACCTCCGGCTACGTCACCGGGTCCGACCTCGTCGACTTCCGGGTGGAGGCCGTGGACGGCCACATCGGCAAGATCGACAAGCTGTCCGAGCAGGCCGACGCCCGGTACCTGGTGGTCGACACCGGGCCGTGGATCTTCGGCAAGCACGTCCTGCTGCCCGCCGGCACCGTGGTCCAGGTCGACTTCGAGGAGCGCAAGGCGTACGTCGACCGGACGAAGGACGAGATCAAGAACGGGCCGGAGTTCGACCGGGACCGACACGACCACGACGACACCGACTACCAGGAGAAGTACGCCGGGTACTACGGTCCCTTCTACGGCGGACCGGCGATCTGACCCGCCCACCCGTACCCGCGGGTTGACCCGGCCGCGAAGCCCGGCCGGCACGGACGAGCCCGGGCGGCCGCCCCCGACACCAGGGGGCGGCCGCCCGGCTGTACAAGGGGAGGCAGGAATGGCGGAGATCCTCGGGGCGGACGGGCACACCGTGGACCTGACGGGCTACCGGGTCGAGGGGCCCGACGGGAAGATCGGCCGGGTGGACCGGCACTCGGACTACGTCGACGAGCGGCACCTGGTCGTCGACACCGGCTTCTGGGTGTTCGGCCGGGAGGTGATGGTCCCGATGAGCGCGGTCACCGCCGTCGACGAGGACCGCCACACCGTGCTGCTCTCCCTCTCGCACGCCGAGATCGACCGCCTCTACCGCACCGAGACCTCCGGCTGACCCGGCCGGCGGGCCCGGGGCCCAGGGCGGGCGGCGGCGCTCCCCCGAACAGGGGCGGCCCGAGCGGAGGATCTCCCGGGGGCACGGCGGCGCAGCACTAGGGGCGGGCCACCGGGCGTGCTCTGCTGGCGGCAGGACCGCGAGGTCCGTCCCCGCCGCACTCCCGACCGTTCGAGGAGAACCTCATGCCCCGCCGCCTCGCCGGACTGCTCGGCACGGCCACGGCCGCCTCCGCCGCCCTCGCCCTGCTGGCCGCCACCCCGGCCGTCGCCGTGGCGCCGCCGCTCACCGCGCCCCGGATCATCGCCCACTTCGACCTGGCCCAGGGCCTCCAGCCGGAGAACATCGCCCTCGAACCGGACGGCTCCGCCGACCTCACCTTCTCCTTCGCCCGCGCGATCGGCCGCGTCGACCCCGACGGGAACCTCACCCTCCTCGCCACCCTGCCAGCCCCCGCGGACCCGAACACCCCGCTGCTCGGCGCCGCCGTCGTCAGCGGTATCGCCCGCGCCCACGACGGCACCCTCTACTTCGGGTACGCGACCGGCACCGCCGATCTGACCGGGATCTGGCGGCTCTGCCCCGGCGGCGCACCCGAGCGGATCTCCGCCTTCCCGGCGGACAGCCTCCCCAACGGCCTCGCCCTCGACGAGCGCGCGGGCCTCCTCTACTCGGCCGACTCGGCGCTCGGCGTGATCCGCACCGTCCCCGTGACAGGCGGCGACCCGACGGTCTGGTCCGACGACGCGCGGCTCAGGCCCACCGCGGCCTTCGGCGCCAACGGCCTCAAGCTCCACCACCACGCCGTCTGGGTCGGCAACACCGACACCGGCACCCTTCTGCGCATCCCGCTCGGCCGGAACGGGACCGCGGGCCCGGCCGAGGTCCGCGCGACCGGTCTCCCCGGGCTGGACGACTTCGACTTCGCGGGGCACGGCGACGACGTGATCGCGGCCCTCAACAGCGGCAGCGAGGCCGCCTACATCGCGGCGGACGGGACTCATCACACCGTCCTCACCGGTGCGGACGGCCTCTCCAACCCCACCTCGGTGGCCGTCCGCGGGGACACCGTCTACGTCCCGAGCGCGGCGTACTTCACCCGGACCGACCCGAACCTGCTGCTCGCCACGGTGGAACGGTAGCGGTCGGCCGGCGGCCCGGAACAGGCCCGAACAGGCCCGGACACGCCCCGCACGGACCCCGCACGGACCCCGCACAGCACCGCCGGGAGACGGCTCAGCCGGGAGAGCGCTCACCCGGAAGTAGCTCGCGCGGGGGATGCCGATCGTCTCCGGGGAGGACGCCTCCTCGCCCCGGCCGCGCCACGGTGGAGCCATGACGATCAAGCACTGCGGGCCCGGCCCGACCCGGCCGGACCTGCGTCGGACGCCCCTACCGACCCCGGGCGGGAGGCCGACCCCGGGCGGGAGGCCGGCCACCGGCCGGCGGCCCATCCCGGGCGGGTGGGCCGGGGCGGTCGCCGCGGCATGGGGGCTGCTGTTCGCGGTACCCAGCTTCGTCTGGGCTGCGGGCAGCACCCTCGGTGCCCGGTCGACGGTGTCCCCGTCGCTGCTGAAGCTGGCCGACGACCGGGTCACCTGGTTCGTGGCCGTCCTGTGGGTGACCGGATTCCTGAAGCTCTTCGGGGCGCTGCTGGGCGTCGGCCTGACCCGCCGGCGCGGCGTCCGGACCAGCCGCCCCCTGGTGCTCTGCGGCGGCGGAGCGGCGGTGCTGCTCCTCTGGCACGGCGCTCTGTTCGTGGCCCACGGCGTGCTGGTGGAGGCCGGGGCGCTCACCCCCGCACCCGACCTGGTCGGGCTGACCCGCTGGTACCTCTACCTGTGGGGGCCGTGGTTCGTCGGCGGAGGCCTGGCCTTCGCCGCCGCCACCACCCGGTACGTCCGCCGCCACGAGGACCGGCGCGGGCTGCGGCGCTACGGCGCCGCGGGGGCGCTGGGGGCGTTGCTCCTGTCGTTGGCGTCGACCGTCACCGGGATCGGCTGACGACCGTCGCGCGGCCACCGGCCACGCGACGGTCCACGACGGCTCGGCGGGGGCGAACCCCCGCCCGCCGGTCACAGCAGGCGCTTGATGTCGCCGCGCGCCCGGTAGAACCCGCCGTTGCCCGACTCCAGCACCTCCGCCACCACGTAGCGGGCCCCCGGCACCCGGATGTCCTTGGGGAACTGCACCCGGCGGGTCCGGTCGAACCCGGCCGACACCACCCGCACCCGCACCCGGGTGCCCTCCTGGACGCACTCCACCTCGATGCCCCCGGCCGCACCGGCCGAGCCGGCCACCACCACCTCCAGTTCGGCACCCGCCACCGCCGCCTGCCACCCGCTGCCGTCCACCTCGGCGGCCTGCGGCACCTGGCCGCCCTCGGCCGCCCGGACCGCCTGCTCGCTCGCGTCCAGGCAGGCCAGCGAGCCGTCGGTGGTCACGATGTAGAGCCGGCCGTCGCGGTACTGCATGCTGTAGGCCGAACCGCAGCCCGTGCCGAGCTTCCACAGGCGGGTGCCGTCCGCGGCGAAGCAGTAGACCGAGGAGTGGTTGTCCCCGGCGAAGACGTACCGGCCGTCGGGCGAGGACGCGCAGGAGAACACCGCGGCGTCGCAGCGGTAGCGGGCGGCCTCGGAGCCGTCCGTCTTGCGCAGCCGGTGCACCCAGCCGCGCGAGGTGCCGGCGAACACCTCGTCGCGCTCCTGCCAGCCGAACAGCACCTCGCCCTCGGTCGGCGTGTGCCAGACCGGGTCGCCGCTGCGGGCCGCGTAGCGGGCGACGCCGCGCGAGTGACCGTGGAAGACGCCGTCGTCGTCGCAGCGCACCATCCAGCCGTCGGTGCCGGTGGCCTTGCGGCGCCACTGGAACTCGTCCTCGTGGTCGACGGTGGTGATGCCGCCGCGCGCGTCGGCCACGCCGAGCACCCCGTCGTGGATGTCCAGCCAGTAGATGTCCACGTCCTCGGCGATCTCGTACGCCACTCGCGGCACCTTGCCGCCCAGGTCGTACACCTTGCCGTCGTCGCACCCGGCGTAGATCCACCAGTCGTCGGCCACAATGCACTTGACCCCGTCCGGCAGCCCGTACCGGCCGGTGACCCGCCCGTCGTGGGTGAGGGTGTAGACGTCGCCGCGCTCGTTCCCGACCCAGGCGTGCTCCTCCCCGACGAAGATCCCGAACGCGGCGGCGCCCGAGCTGAAGCGCCACAGGACCGGCGCCTGACGGGCCGTCGACCCGCTGCTGACGATCGCCCGGCGGGTGACCGCCCGTCGCTGCCGCACCCCGCGCACCGCCGGGGCGTAGCCCTTGCGGACCTTCTCCCCCAGCTTCTTCGCCGCGGCGGCGGCCGCCTTCTCCACCGTCGGGTAGGAGGTGGTCTTCTCCTGGCCGCTCTCACCGATCCGCCCGTACCTGACCGTCACGACCACGCCGGCGACCCGGACCTCGTAGAACTTGTGCGCGCTGCCCGCGTCCTCGGACAGCTCCAGGTAGGTGACCTGCTCGTCGGCGGCGACTGGCATGGCAAGGGCCCCTTTCGGGCGACGTCGGAAGCGTCGTCGCACGGGCCGTACCCGCCGACACCGCACAAGCTAGCCATTGCCACCGACAACGCGACGGGCACCCCCGCCCGCGGCCCCGCGGCCGGGCTCCACGGGCGGCGGCCGTACCGACGGACGGCCGCCGCCCGGGTCGTCCGGCGGCTCAGCCCAGCCGGGCGGCCAGCCGGCGCAGGGCCGAGGAGAGGGCGGACGGCCGGGTCGACGAGCGGGCCGACGGCCCGCGCCGCGCCCGGTCGGTGTCGTACGCGGTCGGACCGCCGCCGAACTCCCTTGCAACGGAGAGCAGTTGCTCGGCGGAGGAGGCGGACGGAGCGGTCGCTGTCGGCGTGGCGGGCAGGGCGGGCGTGGTGGTGCGGCAGGCCTCGGCGCGCACCAGCGCGCCCATGGCGGTGTAGACGTCGAAGGGCATGGTGGATCTCCTGCGGTGTGAACCCGACGGTGGACACGGCGGGACCGCGCGGGGGCCCAGACCCCCGAGCACGGCCCCGGGGCCGGTCAGCAGCGCAGGACGGTGCCTCGCCCGGCCCCGTCGGGGCGGGCGGGATCGGTGCCGGGGCGGCCCGCGGCGCGACCGGGCGGGGCGCCGGCCACGAGGCCGGCCACCGTCCGTGGCGCCGGGGGCAGCAGGCCCGGCAGCGGAGCCCGGGTGTGGTGGCCCGCCCGGTGGGTGGGAGCGGTGCCCGAGGTGCTCCCGTGGTCGCGTCGGCGTTCGCCGGGCTCGGGGCAGGTGTCCGGGTCGAGCGGCAGGGCGGGCGCGGCGGGCGTCTCCTGGGCCGTCACACAGCGGTCCAGGGCGAGGCGGTGGAGGGAGTCGACGGTCCCGGCCCCGGTCAGCAGGGCGAGGACGGCGGCCAGCAGGACCGCGAGCGCGCAGCGGGTCGCGACGTCACCGTGCCGAACCGTACGCCCCATCCGCGCCCTTCCGAACGACCCCCGTCGTCCAGCTAACCGCCGCCTCCGCCCGACACCCGCCCGCCCCACCCGATGGAGTGAAGGACTTCACTCACCCGGCGGATCCGGACGGCGGGCAGGGCGCGACCCGGCGGCGGGATCGGTCGGCGGCGGACGGACCGGCCCGGGAGCGCCCGGAGGCGCCGGACCGCGCGTGCCTACCCGATCTGCACCACGGCGGCCCACTCCGGCGGGGCCTCCGGTTCGTAGTCCGGGTCCTCCTCGTCCAGGTGCGAGTCGGTCCGCGCCCGGGGGAACAGCCCGACCACCGTCCGGCACGGCGGCCGCGACTCCGGCCAGGGCGTCTGCCCGTCCGTCAGCACCACGACGACGTCCGGCCGGGACGGGCCCCGCAGCGCCCGGGCGAAACCCGTCCGCAGGTCGGTGCCGCCACCGCCCACCAGCGGGATCCCCTCGGCCCGGCAGAGCGGGTGCGCGACCCGGGCCGCCGCGTCGCACGGAAGCACGGTGACCAGGTCGCGGCGGCCGCCCACGGCCCGGGCGATCGCGGCCACTTCGAGCAGCGCGCTGCCCAGTTCGGCGTCGCTGACCGAGCCGGAGGTGTCGATCACCACGGCGACCCGGGGCGGTCTGCGACGCAGGCTCGGCAGCACGACGCCGGGCAGCCCGGCCGAGCGCCGCGACGGCCGGCCGTAGGTGTAGTCCTCGCCCGCGCCCGAGCCGGCCGCCGCCGTGCGGACCGCCGCGCCCAGCAACTCCCGCCACCGCTGCGGCGGGTGGAAGGCCTCCTCGGCCCACCGCTGCCACGCCTGCGGCGCGCTGCCCGGCCGGGCGGTGATGCCCTGCGCCACCCGGAACCGCACCGCGTCCCGCTCCTGGGCGCTCAGCCCGTGCGCGCCGTCCGGCCCGAACTCCCACTCCCGCTCCAGTCCGTCGGCGCCGCTGCCGCAGTCCAGCCAGACCAGGCTCTCGGTCAGCGGCCCGAGGCTGAACCGGCGCAGGTAGTCCTCCATCAGACCCCCGTCGGGGAGCCCGAGGGAGGTCGGGCGGACGGCGCCCTCGGGCTCGACCAGCCCGTCGCCGAAGGCATCGTCGTTGATCTCGCAGTCGGCCGCGATGTTCATCCGCAGCCGCTCCCCCGGGCCGGTCAGCCCGCGCTCCGCGGCGACCCGGTCGCTGCGCCCGTGGTGGTCCCGCAGCAGGTGCGAGACCTCGTGCACCCAGACCGCGGCCAGTTCCTCCACCGGCGTGCGGTCCACGAAGACCGGTGAGACGTAGCACCGCCAGTGCCGGTCCACCGCCATCGTCGGCACGCGCCGCGACTCCACGGTGTGCAGCGCGAACAGGGCCGTCGCCAGGTAGGGCCGGACCTTCGCCGCGTGCAGCCGGGCGGCGAACAGCTTGTCGAGGTCCAGCCCCCGGGGCCCGTCCGGCACCACCACCCGGCCCGCACTCATCGAACTCCCCGGACTCATCCGGCTGATCGGGCTCCCCTGACTCCCCTGCCTCCCCTGCCTCCCCTGCCTCCCCTGGCTCCCCTGGCTCATCGGCCCGCCTTGGCGGCGACCCGGGCCACCGACCGGTCGGCCCGGTTCGACAGCGAGACCACCCCGGCCAGCCGCTCGATCGCGGCCGGGACGTCCCAGTCCGGCCGGCGCAGCGAGGCGAGCGTGGTCGCCGGGACGACCACCAGGTCCGGGGCTCCGGTCTCGGTCGCCCGGACGAGCAGCGTCCACGCCGCGTCCCAGCGGTCCTTCTCCGGCCGCTTGCGCACGGCGGCCACCACCCCGTCGAGCACGGCCTGGCGGAGGTCCCCGCGCTCGGGCAGTTCGGCGCCGGCCGGATCGGCCAGCAGCTCCTCCGGGTCCGGGAGGTCCATCCGGTCCAGGCTCGCCAGCAGCTCCAGCCCGGGTCCGTCCCCCACCGTGCCCCTGACCAGCAGGGAGAGGACGTCCCGGGAGGAGCCGGCCGCGGTGGCGAAGGCGACCAGGCAGAGCGCCGTCTCCCAGCTCCGGGGCGACGGCCAGGCGCCGCCCCGGCGGGTCTCGTTGGCGGGCAGCCGGTGGACGAGCGCGGGGCGGGCGGCGAGCAGGCCGCAGACGGCGCGCCGGGCGAAGGCCACCGACTCCGCCAGCCGCCGCGGGTCGAGCCGCGGCAGGGTGGCCCGGGGCCACGTCCCGCCGAGGCCGCGGACCACCACGTCGTGGTCGTGCACCCACTGGAGGTGGACGAAGCGGTTGGCCAGCGGCGGGCTCAGCTCCCAGCCGTCGGCCGCCGAGGCGCGCGGGTTGGCGGCGGCCACGATGCGGACCTCGGGCGGCAGTTGCAGCGAGCCGATCCGCCGCTCCAGGACGAGCCGGAGCAGGGCGGCCTGGACGGCCGGCGGCGCGGTGGACAGCTCGTCGAGGAAGAGCAGCCCCCGGCCGGCCCGGACCAGGCGCACGGCCCAGTCCGGCGGGGCCATCGGGACGCCCTGCTGCGCCGGGTCGGAGCCGAGGACGGGCAGGCCGGAGAAGTCGGACGGCTCGTGCACGCTGGCGATCACGGTGGTCAGCGGCAGGTCCAGGGTCTCGGCCAGCTGGGTCAGGGCGGCGGTCTTGCCGATGCCCGGCTCGCCCCACAGCAGGACGGGGCGGTCGGCGGCCACCGCCAGGGTGAGCGCCTCCAGTTGGTCGTCGGGGCGCGGTTCGGTACCGGTCTCGCGCAGCAGGGTGAGCAGTGCGTCGGCGACGTCGAGCTGGGAGGCCCGGTCCGGGTCGGCGAGGGCGGCGGCCGCCGAGAACGGGACGGCCGCGGGGTCGGACAGGGACGTGGACGTGGACATGGGCATGTTCGATCACCTCGGGGTCTGAGGGAAAGTACGCGTACGTGCGGGAAGGGCGGCGGGCGGGGCCCGGGGTCAGCGGGCGGTCGCCCCGAGGGCCCCGGCGCGGCGGTCGCGCGGGCGGCGGCGGTCCGGGCTCGGGCTGTGCTCGACCAGGCCGGCCCGGAACAGCCCGTAGCTGATCCGTCGTCGCGCGGCCGACTCCAGCTCGTCCCGCAGCGCGCCGCCGCGCAGCAGGGCGTCGGGGCCGAGCAGCCCCTCGACGACCGCCAGCGCACCGGCGGTGTCGCCGTGGTCGAGCCGCTCGCGGACACCGTGGAGGCCGGCGGGGCGCCGGTGCGCCTCGTCGATGGCCTGCAGGCAGGGCAGCGGTGTGCCGGTCAGCGCGACCAGCAGCTCCTCCCGGCGGATCTCCGCCGGGTCGTGGTCCAGTGCCGTCAGCACGCCGTCGACCAGGCCGATCCGGTGCCGGGCCCCGCGGCAGTCCACCGGGCGCGGCTGCCCGGGCCGGTCCTGGAGCGGGGCCGGTCCGGCCGGCGCGTGGCCGGGCGCGAGCGCCGCGGCGACCAGCGGGTGCAGCCGGTCGGCCCCGATCGCACCGGTGCGGAGCAGATCGAGGTCGGGGAGCACCCAGGTCGCCGCGTCGGGCAGCACCGGCAGGACCGGACCGGCACCGCCGACGGGCGCGGCGACGATCCGCCGGGCGGGCGGGCCCGGGCCGTCCCCGTCCGTGACGGGCTCCAGGAGCAGCCGCCGCCGCGCTCCCAGGCGGATGTCCACCGGCCCGGCGGCGCGCCCCTCGGCGGCGAGCAGGATGTCGGCCTCGGCGGCCCAGCGGTCGACGGCGCAGCGGAGCCCCGGTGCGCCCGGCAGGGGCGGCGGCTCGCCCCGCGGTCCGGGCTCCCGGTCCGGCCGGGAGCGGCCGTCGGCGCCGGACCGGTGGCGCAGTTCGCCGCTGCGGTGGGCGTCCCACAGGTGGCGGTGCAGGTCGAGGCGGAACCGCCGGTCGGGGCGGGGGTGGGGGTAGCGGGAGGCGCCGGCCGCGCGGTGGGAGCCGTCCCAGAGGGCGAGGCTGATCCGCTGGCCGGCGTCCGCCCAGGCGGGCGGCGTCCGGGCGACGAGCCGCACCGGGGGCCCGCCGTCGGGCCGGTGGGCGTCGTAGCGGGCCAGGGCGACCGTCAGGCCCGGGCGCAGCAGACCGTCCGGGGCGATCCTCGGCAGATGCCAGCGGAGCAGGTCGGGGGCCAGTCCGCGCAGGTCGGCGCGGAGTTCGGCGGCGAGGGCCCGGCCGTGGGTGCGCGTGACGGTGCGCAGGTCGAGGTCGACGTCGATGTTCGCGGCGGCGCAGGCTCCGGCCCAGTCGCCGGCCTGCCGGCGGGCCGTCGCGGTCTCGATCATGGACGGCGGCACGGCGAACTCGCGCACGCGCAGCCAGAGGGAAAGGCGGGAAGGCGTGTCCGCGGTCGAAGTGAGCATCAGCACTCACCTTGCGCGGACGGGGCCCCCAATCCGAATGCGGAAGGAGTAGTCATCGCGGGGAGCGTAGCGCTGGTGCCGTCGGGCTGTCAGCCGCTTTTCCGCGGGCCTGCCCCGACGGCCGGACGCGACCCGACAGACCGGGCGCGACGCGACGAACCGGGCGACCCGACAGACCGGGCGTGCCCCGGACCGACCGGTCCGGGGCACGCCGTCGGCTCGGCTACGGCACCTTGGCGTCGGGCAGCCGGACGCCCTTCACCAGGCAGTCGCGGAACTCGTACCAGGGCGCGGGGCCCGTCCAGCGCAGGAAGCCGGCGGCCCCGGTGCCCTCCGACCGGTTGGCGAACCGGCTGCCGTCGTACAGCAGCTTGCCGGCGGTGGTCGCGGTGCCGGAGGTCACCTGGTGCGACCCGAGCAGGGCGCAGTCCTGGTAGCGGATCACCGGCCCGCGCGAGGGGTTGACGGCGTCGAAGCGGTACACGTGGGGGACGACCGTGTCGTCCACCCAGGACTCGAACGAGCGGGCCGTGTCGTCGCAGGACACGAAGGTGATGCTGCCCTTGTACCAGGAGGAGTCGATCACCTTGTGGCCCGGGCCGCGGATCTCGAAGCGGATGCCCTGGGCGTACAGGCGCATCACCGAGTCGGCGCGCGGCGAGTTGGCGCCCAGCTTGAAGAAGGTGCCGGTCGACTTGGCGTCGACCAGGATGTACGACCCGCCGATGAAGTTCATCGAGCCGCCGCGCTCGTTGCGCACGAAGACGCCGGACTGGAACTCCACCTTGCAGTCACGGAAGGAGAAGTTGAGGAACTGGTCCTGCTGCTGCTCGGTCGGTGTCCCGCCCATCACCAGGAAGGCGTCCGCGTAGCTGCCGCTGATCTGGCAGTGGTCCCAGCCCATCTCGCTGTTGAGGTTGGAGTTGGCGGTGGGGCCGTCGAGGACGATGCCGGCCTTCCAGGTGCCGCGCCAGTCGACGTCGGTGTACCAGGTGTCCTGCACGCCGAAGGTCTTGGAGGAGTACGAGTAGTTGAACGTCGCGGTGGCGTCCTGGCTCTCGAAGGTCAGGCCGCTGATCCGGATGTTCCGGTAGCGGTCCATGTTCCGCCAGAACACGGTGTCGCGGACCGTCGGCGCGTACACGATGCGGGAGAGGCGCTTGCCGAACCCGGTGATCGAGATGCCGTCGATGACGCTCTGCTTGGTGCGGTCGGTGTTCTGGGTGGCCGGCAGCAGGCTGTCGGGCTGGGTGAGCAGGTAGGTGCCCGGCGGGATCAGCAGGACCTTCCCCGGGGTGACGCCGGTCTCCGGCGCACCGGCGAGGACCTCGGCCACGGCCTCGCGGAAGGCGGTGTCGCTGGGCGTGGCCCCGGTCGGGTCGGCGCCCTTGGCGACCACGTCGACCACGTACCCGCCCGCACCGGCCGCCACCGCGGCGGGCGCGGCGAGGGCGCTCTGGCCGCCGAGCGCCAGGCTCCCGGCCACGGCGCCCGCGCCGGTCAGCCCGGCGAGCAGGGCGCGCCGGCCCGGACGGCGCCCCGGGTCGCCCTCGCCCTCGGGCCCGGAGGCCCCGGACCGCGTGCCGTGCGTGGAATGTGTGGACATCGCCAACCCCCGTCGATCAGAACTGTCGGGGCCACGACCCTTGAGTGGATCATGACCGAACATCGTGATCATCTGGCATGTCCCGGCCCCGGCACAAGACTCCGGACCGCCCGGATCGGCCCGCCCGGCCCGACCGGGCCGTCCGGGGCCCCGGACCCGGGCCACCCGGGCGGGCGCACCGGACGGCGGGCCCGGTGGGGCGTCGGTAGCTTGGGCGGGACAGCCGCGGCACGGAGCAGCTGGGCCGCGCAGCAGCGCAAGACCGGGCAGGTTCAGATGGTCAGTGGCGAACTCGATCTCACCGGGCTCCGGCGGGTCTACGGGCGCCCGGGGAGCAGGCTCTTCTACACGCTCGTCTGTCGCAACGCCCGGCACTGGGGGTGGACCGAACCGGGCCAGTCGAAGTGGCGGTGCTGGCAGGCGCAGCGCCGGCTGGAGGGCGTCCTCGGCCGGAAGCTGTCGCTGCCCGCCGGGTCACGGGTGCTGGACGCCGGCTGCGGTGCCGGGGTGGTGGCGCGGCAGCTGGCCTCCCGGTTCGGCCTGCGGGTCACCGGCGTCGACGTGCTGGACTTCCACGTCCGCGAGGCCCGCCGGCTCAGCGCCCGGGCGGCGCTGGAGGAGCGGACGAGCTTTTCCTGGGGCGACTACCACGACCTGGAGTTCCCGGACGGCTCCTTCGACGGCGTCTACTCGATGGAGACCCTGGTGCACGCCTACGACCCCGAGCGGGCGCTGGCGGAGTTCCACCGGGTGCTGCGGCCGGGCGGGCGCCTGGTGCTGCTCGGCCCGGTGGGCGCGCCGCCGGAGGAGATCAGCCCCGAGGGGCACGCGGTGCTGGACCCGTTCATGGACGCGATGGTCTTCCCCGGGGCCAAGCGGTACGACTCCCGCAGCCTGAGCGTGCTGCTCGCCCGGGCGGGATTCCGGGTCGAGGAGGCCCTGGACGCCACCGCCCGCTACCGGCCGACCTCCGACGCGCTCTACGCCTACTTCCGGCTGCCGTACGCCCTGCTGCGGCTGTTCGGCCCGGCCGAGAAGTGGCTCAACCTGCGGTCGGTGGTGGAGATGTACCAGGTGCGGGAGTACGTCTCGTGGTTCGTGCACACCGCCGTGAAGCCTTAGCCCCGCGCCCTGCCCGGGCCCCGAGCGTCCGACCCGCGCCCCGCCCTCAGGCGACCCGCGCGCCGAGCATCCGCAGCACCAGCTCGCCGTAGCGGCGGCCGAGTTCCTCCGGGCTCTCGCTGCTGCGGTCGGTGTACCAGCGGGACACGTCGATGCCCAGCGAGGTGACGGCGCGGGCCGCCGTGCGGACCTCGGCGACCTCGAAGGCGCCGGCCGCGACGCCCGCCGCGATGAGGGAGCTGACCTCGCGCTCGATGTCCAGCCGCAGCGCGGCGACCACCGTGTAGGCGTCCTCGGGCAGCGCGTGCAGCTCGTAGTTGACCACCCGGCCGACCGTCCGCGCCCGGGCGTGCCAGGCCGTGAACTCCTCCACCAGGCGCCGCATCCGGGCCACCGGCTCGCCCTCGCCGGCCACCGCGTCGCGGACCAGGGTGAGGGTGGCCGCGTGGCCGGCCCGGCTGATCTCGGCCAGCAGGGCGGCCTTGGAGGGGTAGTGGATGTAGAGCGCGGCCGGGCTCATCCCGGCGGCGGTGGCGATGTCCCGGGTGGTGGTGGCGTGGAAGCCGCGCTCCGCGAAGGACTCGACGGCGGCCTGGAGCAGCCGGAACGCCGCCTCGGGGCGGGCGTCGGCGGCGCCGGGCAGGGCCGGCCAGAGCTCGGCGATGGGCGTGCTGGTCATGGCGCCATCCTCGCAGATGAGTCGTACCGGAATTCCGGCTGCGCCGGCCGGGAGGCCCGGCCGACTGTTGACAGGGTCCCGCACCGACAGCATGCTAAGCAAGCGCTTAGTCACGAGCCCGGTCGGGTGGTCCGTCCGGCCGGCCCGGCAACCCTTGGCGGCCGGGCCGGCCGGACGGCGCGGGACCCGACAACTCCGCAGAACCGTGCGAAAGGACCCTCCGTGGTGCACTCCTTCAAGGGCCAGGTGGCCGTCGTCACCGGATCCAGCCGGGGCATCGGCCTCGGGATCGCGCGCGAGCTGGTCGCCCGCGGGGCCCGGGTCTGCCTGACCGCCCGCACCGCCGAGCCGCTCGCCGAGGCCGTCCGCGACCTGGGCGGCCCCGAGGTCGCCATCGGCGTCGCGGGGAAGGCGGACGACCCGGCCCACCAGGACGAAGCGGTGGCCCGCACGATGGAGGCCTTCGGCCGGCTGGACCACCTGGTCAACAACACCGGCATCAACCCGGTCTTCGGCCCGGTCCTGGACACCGACGAGGCGGCCGCCGCCAAGATCCTGGCCGTCAACGTGCTCGCCCCGCTCGGCTGGACCCGCCGCGCGCACGCCGCCTGGATGGGCGAGCACGGCGGCTCGGTGGTCAACGTCGCCTCGATCACCGGTATCCGCGCCTCCCTGGGCATCGGCATGTACGGCGTCTCCAAGGCCGCCCTGATGCGGCTGACCACCGAGCTCGCCGCCGAACTCGGCCCCCGGGGCATCCGGGTGAACGCGGTGGCGCCGGCCGTGGTCAAGACGAAGTTCGCCGCGGCGCTCTACGAGGGCCGCGAGGAGCAGGTCGCCGCCGCGTACCCGCTGGGCCGCCTCGGCGTCCCGGAGGACGTCGCGGGCGCGGTCGCCTTCCTGCTCTCCTCCGACGCCGCCTGGATCACCGGCCAGACCCTGGTCGTCGACGGCGGCGTCACCCTCGGCGGCGGGATGTGACCGCCGTGACGGACGAACACGGGAGCCCGGCCGCCGAGTACGCGGGCCAGGGCGTGGTGGTCACCGGCGCCGGGCGGGGGATCGGGGCCGCGCTGGCCCGCGCCTTCGCCGCGGCCGGTGCCCGGGTGGTCGTCAACGACCTCGACGCCGCGGCCGCCCGGAAGGTGGCCGCGGACTGCGGCGCCGCCGCGGTGCCCGGCGACGCGGCCTCCGCCGAGGGCGTCGCCGCGCTGGTCGACGCGGCCCGGGCGGCGCTCGGCGACATCGACGTCTGGTGCGCCAACGCCGGCGTCGCCCCGGTCGGCGGGGCCGGCGCGCCGGCCGCCGCCTGGGCGAGCGCCTGGGAGGTCAACGTGCTCGCCCACGTACGCGCCGCCGACCTGCTGCTCCCCCGCTGGCTGGAGCGCGGCAGCGGACGGTTCGTCGCCACCGTCTCGGCCGCCGGGCTGCTCACCATGCTCGGCTCGGCCCCGTACGCCGTCACCAAGCACGGCGCGCTCGCGTTCGCCGAGTGGCTCGCCGCCACCTACCGCCACCGGGGCGTGCGGGTGCACGCCCTCTGCCCGCAGGGGGTGCGCACCGACATGCTGGCCTCGACCGGCGCGGTCGGCGAGGCCCTGCTGGCACCGACCGCGCTGGACCCGGAGGACGTCGCCGGGGCCCTGCTGACCGCGCTGCGCGAGGACCGCTTCCTCGTCCTGCCGCACCCCGAGGTCGCCGAGTACTACGCCGCCCGCGCCACCGAGCCGGACCGCTGGCTCGGCGGCATGAACCGGCTCCAGCGGGAGCTCGAAAGGAACGAGGCGCTGTGAGGGCCTGGCAGGTCACCGAGCTGGGCGAGCCGCGCGAGGTGCTGCGGCTGGCCGAGGACGTACCGCGCCCGGCTCCCGGGCCCGGGCAGCTGCTGGTCCGGGTGAAGGCCGCCGCGGTCAACTTCCCGGACGCGCTGATGGTGCGCGGCCAGTACCAGGTCCGCCCGCCCCTGCCGTTCACCCCGGGTGTCGAACTCTGCGGCGAGGTGGTCGCGGGCGAGCGCGCCGGGGAGCGGCTGATCGGCACCCCGCTGCTGCCCGCCGGCGCCTTCGCCGAATACGCCCTGCTGGACGCCGCGGCGGCCTTCCCGGCCCCGGCGGCGCTGGACGACGCGGAGGCCGCCGCCCTGCACATCGGCTACCAGACCGCCTGGTTCGCGCTGCACCGGCGGGCCGCCCTGCGGGCCGGCGAGACGCTGCTGGTGCACGCGGCGGCGGGCGGGGTCGGCAGCGCCGCCGTCCAGCTCGGCCGGGCGGCCGGCGCGCGGGTGATCGCCGTGGTCGGCGGCCCCGCGAAGGCGGCCGTCGCCCGCGAGCTCGGCGCCGACCTGGTGGTGGACCGGACCGCCCAGGACTTCACCGCGGCGGTCAAGGAGGCCACCGGCGGGCAGGGCGCGGACGTGGTCTTCGACCCGGTCGGCGGCGCGGCCTACACCGGCTCCACCCGGTGCGTCGCCTTCGAGGGCCGGATCGTGGTGGTCGGCTTCGCCGCCGGCGAGATCCCGGCGCCCGCGCTGAACCACGCGCTGGTGAAGAACTACAGCATCCTCGGGCTGCACTGGGGCCTCTACAACACCCGTGACCCGCAGGCCGTGCTGGCCGCCCACGAGGAGCTGACCCGGCTGGCCCGGGCCGGTGTGGTGCGACCGCTGGTGAGCGGGCGCCTCCCGCTCTCCGGGGCGGCCGAGGCCGTCCAGCGGGTCGCCGACGGCCGCAGCACCGGCCGGCTGGTGGTGCTCGGGGAGTAGCACCGGCGGGGCCGCGCCCCGGTCACCCGGCCGAGTCCGCGGCCGCTCCCGCGCCCTGCGCGATCACCTCCAGGGCCGGGCGCGGCGGGCGGCCGAGCAGGGCGGCGAGGTCCCCCGGCTTGCCCGGCCCGGCCAGGAAGCCGTGGGCGATCGCCGAGTACGTCCCGGCCACCATCGGCACCTGGAAGTCCGCGGCGCCCGAGGCCGCCACGGCCGCCCGCGCCCCGGCCAGCGTGCCGGGCCGGTACTCGACCGTCCGTCCGCCGGCCCGGGACAGCGCCGCCGCGACGTCCGCGCCGCCCACCGCCTCCTCGCCGACCAGCTCGTAGACCCGCCCGGCGTGCCCGGCCGGGGCCAGCGCCACGGTGGCCGCGACCTCGGCCAGATCCGCGCGGGCGACCGCCGCCAGCCGGCCGTCGCCGAGCGGCGCGGTGATCACGCCGTCCCGGTCCGGCGCGGCCAGCGAGCCCAGCAGTTCGGCGTAGAGCCCGTTGCGCAGGATCGTCCAGCGCAGCGAGGCGGACTCGCGCAGCCGCCGCTCGGTCCAGCGGTGCGCCAGCGCGTAGGCCAGGTGGTCGCCGTCGCCGGAGAGACTGGTGTAGACCACGTGCTCGACGCCGGCCCGCTCGGCGGCCTCGATCGCGGCCCGGTGACGGGCGATCACCACGTCGTCCTCGCCGTAGCCGGCCGAGATCAGCAGCAGCGTCCGCACCCCGGCGAAGGCGGCCGCCAGGGTCCGCGGCCGGTCGAAGTCCACCGTCCGGACGGGTACGCCGGCCGCCGGGGTCCGCTCCGGGGTGCGGCTGCCGGCCAGCACCCCGTCGAGCCCGCCCGGCAGCGCGGCCAGCCGCTCCAGCACCAGAGCGCCGAGTCCTCCGTTGACACCGGTGACGAGAAGCACCACGACCTCCAAGATCGGTTCCGGGCCCGCGGCTCTCCGCACCGCCCGGTGACCATCCTCGGTACCCTGACCGTTCGGCGTAAGGAGGCACTTCGATGTCAGTGGGGCACACCGCGGTAACCACCCCCCGGCCGGTGGTCTGGTGCGAGGACGGCGTGGACTGCGGGATCCGCGGGCTGCTGGACCGGCTCGGCGACAAGTGGTCCGTCCTGGTGGTGGTCGAACTCGCCCAGGGCGTCCGGCGGTTCCGCGAACTCCAGCGCGCCGTGCCGGGCATCTCGCAGCGGATGCTGACCCTGACGGTACGCCGGCTGGAGCGGGACGGGCTGGTGTCGCGGACCGTCCACCCGACCGTCCCGCCGCAGGTGGACTACGAGCTGACCGCGGTCGGCCACAGCCTGACCCATCTGATCCGGGCCATGGTGGACTGGTCCTACGACCACCACGACGCGATCCTCGACTCCCGGCGCGACTGGGACGCCGCCAACCCGGACTCCGAGATCCGCTGACCGCGCCCGGGCCGGTGCCGCCCCCGGCCCGCCCCCCGGGCCGCCCCGGGCCCGTGTCAGCGGGCGAACTCCATCTCCGGGAAGCGCGGCGAGGGCCCGTCCAGCAGGTGGTCGTCGTGCCCGCGCAGCCACCGGTCGAAGAACGAGGCCACGTACGCCCGGGTGGCGAGCACGGCCCGCTCCGGCCGGACGTCACCGACGTCGGCCCGCAGCGCCTCGCCGTCCACCGCGCCCTGCCGGGCGAGTTGGGGCAGCAGCGACTGCGCGTCGGTGTACGAGCCGTGCTGCGAACCGGCCAGTGTGACGTCGGCGCGCCAGCCCCGGCTGTGCTGCCAGAGGGCGTCCCAGCCGGGCTGGTGGTGGTAGTCGCCGGAGTCCGCGCTGTGGGTGCCCATCAGCAGGAACGGGCGGTCCAGACCGTCCTCGGCGACGCTGCTCAGGAAGACGCCCTCGCCGGTCGGCCCGGGGAAGTGCAGCTGGCCGTCCATGTTGACGCCGGCGGTGACGCGCGGGTCGTCGTGCATGGTCTGGACTGCGGTGAAGCCGCCGGCCGAGTGGCCCACCATGCCGATCCGGGTCAGGTCCAGCGAGCTCCCGAGACCGGCCGGGAGCCGCCGGTCGGTGCGCAGCGCGGCCAGTTCGTCCAGGACGAAGCGGGTGTCGTCGACCCGGGCCCGCATCGCCTTGCGCAGCAGGGCGCCGATGTCGAGGTCGGGCGTGCCGAGCATGCCGGGGAAGACGGACGTGGCCAGGCCGCCGTCCGGGAAGGCCACCTCGGAGGCGTCGTAGGTGTGGTCGACGGTGACCACCACGTAGCCGCGCGAGGCGAGGTCCTCGACCAGGCCGGTGCCCCAGGTGCGGGGGTCGCCGAGCCCGGCCGAGTAGAGCACCACCGGGCGCGGGCGGCCGCCGCCGGGCAGGGCGGGCGCGTCCTGGCGGGCGTGCGTGCGGATCGCCGACCAGTCCGTCCGCCCGCTCGCCGCGCGGTAGTTGAAGACGGCGGCGCCGCCGTCGCCGCCGAAGTGCTCGGCGGCGCCCGGCTCCATGGAGCGGGCCCGTTCGTCGCCGACCGCGGGGCGCGAGGTCGGGTACCAGAGGCTGATCATCAGTTCCCGGGCCCGCCCGGGCTGCCACGGGTCCGCGCGCCCGGCGTCGGTGAGGTGCAGCGAGGTGGTGCCGACCGGGTACGGCCCGGTGGGCTGCGGCAGCCGGGCGCGGGCCCGGCGCTCCGCCACGGCCGGCGCGTCCAGCGCCGCCGCCGGCGCGACCGCCGTGCCCAGCACCGCCGTGGCCGCCAGCAGCGCCGCGATCCCGGTCCGCACGCCCGGCCCCGACCCCCGCCTGCGCGTTGCACCCCGCACGACGTCCCGCGTCACTCCCCGCATGGCTCCCCCAGCTCCTCACCGTCGACGGCCGCCGCCCACCGGCCCGGCCCGTAGCGTGACCGTACGGGCCGGGGTGGTGCACGAACGTCATACCGCGGAGCCAATTGCCGCCGTGCTACCGCGGTATGACACGCCGGGCGCGGTGCCCGACGGTCACCCGCCCGGCGGCCCGCGCCTAGCGGTCCCCGGCCCGGTGGCGCTTGAGCTCGCGCCGGGCCAGCGAGCGCTTGTGCACCTCGTCCGGTCCGTCGGCCAGGCGCAGTGTGCGGTTGCCGGCCCAGAGCTGGGCGAGCGGGGTGTCCTGGCTGACGCCGGCCGCGCCGTGGGCCTGGACGGCCTTGTCGAGGATCCATTCGACGGTGCGCGGGGTGGCGATCTTGATGGCCTGGATCTCGGCGTGCGCGCCGCGGTTGCCGACGGTGTCCATCAGCCAGGCGGTCTTCAGCACCAGCAGCCTCAACTGCTCGATACGGACCCGGGATTCGGCGATCCAGTCCTGCACCACGCCCTGCTCCGCGAGCGGGCGCCCGAAGGCCACCCGGTCCAGCGTCCGGCGGCACATCAGCTCGACGGCGCGTTCGGCGATGCCGATCGCCCGCATGCAGTGGTGGATCCGGCCGGGCCCGAGCCTGGCCTGGGCGATCGCGAAGCCGGAGCCCTCGGCGCCGATCAGGTGGCCGGCCGGGACCCGGACGCCGTCGAAGTGGACCTCGGCGTGGCCGCCGTGGTCGGCGTCGTCGTAGCCGAACACCTTCATGCCCCGCCGGACGGTGACCCCGGGGGTGTCGCGCGGGACGAGGATCATGCTCTGCTGACGGTGCGGCTCGGCGCCGGGGTCGGTCTTGCCCATCACGATGAAGATCCGGCAGCGCGGGTTCATCGCGCCGGTGATGTACCACTTGCGGCCGGTCACGACGTACTCGTCGCCGTCGCGCTCGATCCGGGTGGCGATGTTGGTGGCGTCCGAGGAGGCGACATCGGGCTCGGTCATCGCGAACGCGGAGCGGATCTCGGCGTCCAGCAGGGGCCGCAGCCACCGCTCGCGCTGCTCGGCGGAGCCGAACTGGGCGAGCAGCTCCATGTTGCCGGTGTCCGGGGCGGCGCAGTTGAGGGCGGGCGGCGCGAGCTGCGGGCTGCGCCCGGTGATCTCGGCGAGCGGCGCGTACTGGAGGTTGGTCAGGCCGGCGCCGCCCTGCCCCGGCCGGTCCGCGTGGTCCGCGTGGTCCGGCAGGAAGAGGTTCCACAGGCCCTGCTCGCGGGCCTCGGCCTGCAGCTCGGCGACGATCGGCGGCACGTCCCAGGCGGGCCGGCCGGGGTCGGCCAGCTGGGCCTCCAGGACGGCTTCGGCCGGGTACACGTGCCGGTCCATGAAGGCCAGCAGGCGCTCGCGCAGCTCTTCGGTCCGGGCGTCGTAGGCGAAATCCATCGGTCGGTGCTCCTACCGGGCGGTGAGGGTGGTCAGGCCGTGTTCGGCGAGGACGGGTGCGATCTCGGCGGCCCGCTCGAAGCCGGCGCCGAGGGTGCGGCCCTGCCGGAAGCGGAAGTGGATGCCCTCGGCGACGACGGCGAGTTTGAAGGAGGCGAAGGCCACGTACCAGTCGAGGTCGGCGGCGGCGCGTCCGGTGAGTTCGGCGTACCGGGCGACGAGTTCGGCGGCGGCGGGGAAGCCGGGGGCGGTGGCGGCGGAGGGGATGATGCCGCCGCCGACACCGGCGAGTTCGGTGTACATCACCAGCAGGCCGACGTCGGTGAGCGGGTCACCGAGGGTGGACATCTCCCAGTCCAGGACGGCGGTGATGGCGTCGTGCCCGTCGACGAGCACGTTGTCCAGCCGGTAGTCGCCGTGGACGAGCGCGGGCGCCGGGGAGTCGGGCAGCCGGGCGGCGAGCAGCTCGTGCAGCCGGTCGACGCCGGGCAGGTCGCGGCTGCGGGAGGCGGCGAGCTGGGTGGACCAGCGGCGCAGCTGGCGCTCCAGGAAGCCCTCGGGGCGGCCGAAGTCGGCGAGGCCGACGGCGGCCGGGTCGATCCGGTGCAGGGCGGCGAGGGTGTCGACCAACTGCTCGCCGAGGGCGTGGACGCGCTTCTCGCCGAGGGCGGCGAGCGGGCCGGCGTCGCGGTGCGCGGTGCCGGGGACGTACTCCATCAGGTACCAGGGCGCGCCGAGGACGTCCGCGCCGGTGTCCAGCAGCAGGGTGGCGGGGACGGGGACGCCGGTGCCGCGCAGGGCGGTCATCACCCGGTGCTCGCGGCCCATGTCGTGGGCGGTGGCCAGCACGTGCCCGAGCGGCGGGCGGCGCAGCACCCAGCGGGAGGTGCCGTCGGTCAGCAGGTAGGTGAGGTTGGAGCGGCCGCCCTCGATCAGCTCGGCCCGCAGCGCGCCCCGGACGGTGCCGGGCAGTTCGCGGTCCAGATGGCCGCGGAGCCGGTCGAGGTCCAGGCCGGGCGGGTCGGCGGGGGTGTCGGGCATGGGCTCACTCTCCTGGTCAGCGTTTCTGACTAAGCGCTTGCTTAGCATTCAGCGGAGGGCTGTGCGCTGTCAATGCCGCCGTACCGCCACAATGTCGCCATGAGGTTGATCCACACCCTGGCCGGCGCACTGATCCTGGTGCTCACCGTCGCGAGCATCCTGCGCACCCTGGTCGTGCCGCGCGGCCTGTACTCCTCCCTGGTGCACCGGCTCTGGCGGGGCCTGCGGGCGCTGCTGCGGCTGTCCGCCACGCCCTTCGGCGGCTACCGCGCCCAGGACCGGGCGCAGACCTGGCTGGCGCCGCTGGTCCTGCTGGGCATGCTCGGGGTGTGGCTCGGCAGCATGCTGCTCGCGTACACCCTGCTGCTGCACGGCACCTCGCGGCTGGACTGGGCGGTCTCCTTCCGGGAGGCCGGCTCCAGCCTCTTCACCCTCGGCTTCGCCAGCGGGGACCGGCTCCACCTCTCGGTCATCGACTTCATGGCCGCCGCCAGCGGCCCGCTGGTGATCGCCCTGCAGATCGCCTACCTGCCGACCCTGTACGGCGCCTACAACCGCCGCGAGGTGGAGGTGACGCTCCTCAAGTCCCGGGCCGGCGAACCCGCCTGGGGCCCGGAGCTGCTGGCCCGGCAGTCCCTCGTGGACACCGAGACCGCGCTCCCCCAGCTCTACCGCGACTGGGAGCGGCTCGCCGCCGACATCGGCGAGAGCCACTCCAACTACCCCGTACTGCTGTCGTTCCGCTCCCCGCAGCCGAACCGCAGCTGGGTGGTGGGCCTGATCGCCGTCATGGACGCCGCCGCGATCCACCTGGCGATCAACCCGCGCTCGGCGCCGCCCGAGGCCCGCCTCGTCCTGCGGGCCGGCTTCACCGCGCTGCGCGACGTCGGCAGCTCGCTGCGCGTCGCCTTCGACCCGGACCCGGCGCCGGACAGCCCGATCCGCCTCAGTTTCACCGAGTTCGACGCGGCGGTGGCGATGATCACCGCCGCCGGGTTCCCCCGCGAACGCTCCGCCGCCGACGCCTGGCCGCACTTCCACGGCTGGCGCGTCAACTACGAGGCCCTGGCCTACGAACTGGCCCGCCGCAGCGACGCCGTGCCCGCCCTGTGGACCGGCCCGCGCGACTTCACCGCCCCGCCCATCCCCCCGGCCCGCCCCGCCGACCGCCGACCGGAGGCACCGCCCCAGGGCCGGTAGGCCGGCGGCCACCCGGCCGGGCGTCAGTTCCCGGGTGCGCCACCGTCGGGCAGTCGGCACGCCCGGGCCATCGCCACCAACGGCGGCGCCTCGGCGGTGGGCGGGACCTCGTTGACGACCTGGTAGCCCCACGCCTCGTACAGGGCGAGCACCTTGCCGCCGCCGGCCGCCGGGTTGACCATCAGCATGACGCGCCCCTCGCCACGGCCGCCCACGAGCCCCTCGTGGATCCGGCGCGCAGCACCGGTGCCGCGCCAGCGTGCGCGCACCCCCAGCTCCCTGAGCGCGAAGGTCGGCGCGGCCGTCAGCTCCGGAGGTGACGCCCTGGCCAGCCGGGCCCACCAGCGGTCGCCGGACTCCACGGTGTTGCCGTACGCGTACCCGACCGGCTCGGTGCCGTCGTACCCGAGGACGGCCTCGAACCCCGGCTGCCCGCCGTGCAGCTCCAGGCGCTCGACGAAGGCCGCGACGGCGTAGTTCGGCAGGTGCAGCAACGGCGCCCGCACCTCCGCGTACAGCGCGACCAGCGCCCGGCGCAGGGCCGCCGTCAGTTCCCGGTGGTGGCGCAGCACCGTCTCCGTCATGGGGCAGCCCTCTCCGGCTCGCGAACGTCCTGCTCCCACGGTTCCGCACGAACACCGCCCGCCGCCAGAGGGGGTTCGGCACACCGCCGAACCGGCCGAGCACGTCGGCCGCGCTCCGGGACCGGGTAGCGCGGCCCCGGCCGTGGGGCGGCGGTCGACGTCGGACGGCCGCCGCACGGGCGCGGCGCGTCAGACGTCGACCGGGGCGGCGGTGGCCAGCGAGCGCTCGGCGGCGGAGAGGATCTCGACCACCCGCAGGCCGAAGGCCGCGCCGCAGGGGTGGGGCTCGCCGGTGCGGGCGGAGTCGCGCAGGGCGTCCAGGGCGCGGTGGAGCGCGGCCAGCGGGCCCTCGCCGCGCTCGGGGAGGTGGACGACGCCCGACTCGCCGCGCAGCTCCATGCCCGTGCCGCCGGCCGCGAGCGGGGCGGTCAGGCTGAGCGCGAGGGTGCTGGACGCGCCGCCGGCGTGCAGCAGCACGAGGTGGACGGTGTCCCGGGGGCCGGCGACCGCGGTCACCCGGACCGCGTCGCCCAGCACCGGGAGCAGCACCGAGAGCGCGTGGGGGCCGACGTCCCAGAGCGCGCCCTTCTCCTGCCGCCAGGGCGAGGCCGCGTACGGGCTGGTGCTGTCGGGGGCGAAGACCGAGCCGAGCCAGTCGGAGCGGCCGGTGAACCAGCCGCCGGTGGCGGCCTGCTTCTCGATCCACGGCAGCTGCTCGCCGCCGAAGCGGACGGTGAAGAAGACCACCGTGGCGACGCCGTGCGCCTCGGTGGCCTGGACGACCCGCCGGGCGTCCGGGACGGTCAGCGCGACCGGCTTGTCCAGCAGCAGGTGGCAGCCGGCCTCGGCGGCGCGCACCGCGAGGTCCGCCTGGACGGTCGGCGGCAGCGCGATGGAGACGGCGTCCACCTCGGCGAGCAGCCGGTCGAGGTCCTGGTGGCCGGGCACGCCGTGCGCCTCGCCGAGCGCGGCGGCCGCCTCGGGCCGGCGGCCCCAGACGCCCGCGAGCTCGAAGTCGGGGTGCTCCGCCAGTACAGGCGCGTGCACCCGCTCCGCCCAGGGGCCGGTGCCCAGCAGTCCGATCCGCATGCTCTCTCTTCTCCCTCGCTCGTCCCTGCCCGGCGCCGTCGCGCACTGCTCAGCGCTGGACGCGGGCCAGGGTGAAACCGTCGTAGCCCTTGCTGCCGACCGTCTGTACGGAGGTCGCGGACACCCGCGGCTCGGCGGCGATCAGGTCGTGCAGCCGGCGGATCGCGACCACCGCCGGGTCGTCGCTGTCCGGGTCGGCGACGGCGCCGCGGCGCACCACGTTGTCGACCACGATCAGCGAGCCCGGGGCGGTGAGCTCCAGCGCCCGGGCGAAGTACTCGGGGTTGCTCTGCTTGTCCGCGTCGATGAAGACCAGGTCGAACGGCTCGGCGCCGTCCGCCACCAGCGCGGCCAGCGAGTCGGCGGCGCGGCCGAGCCGGACCTCGGCGACCTTCTCCAGGCCCGCCCGGGCGAGGTTCGCCCGGGCGACCCCGGCGTGCGCCGGGTCGATCTCCAGGGTGATCAGGGTGCCGTCGGCGGGCAGTGCCCGGGCCAGCCAGATCGCGCTGTAGCCGCCGAGCGTGCCGACCTCCAGGATGCGCCGCGCGCCCTGGGTGAGGGCCAGCAGGTGCAGCAGCTTGCCCTGGTTGGGCGCCACCGCGATGGGCGGCAGCCCCGCGGCTTCGGCGGCGGCCGTCGCGGCCTCCAGCGCCGGGTCGTGCCCGACCAGCCGCTCGGAGAAGTAGGCATCCACCGCGTCCCACGTCTGCTCTGCCACAACGCCCTCCACCTGCTGCTTTACATGCCACCGCCGGGGTAGCCCGATGCTACCCCGGCGGGAAGACAGCTCTGCTGGAACGCTCCGGTGCCGATCAGTCCACCGCGGGAGCGCCCACCGCGGGCTCGGCGGCGGCCGCCGCCGCCTCCTCGGCCTCGCGGGCCCGGGCGGCCTTGCCGGCCCGGCGCTTCATCAGCCAGGCCGAGAGGGCGCCGCCGGCCGCGGCCAGCAGCAGACCCACCCAGGAGAAGCGCGACAGCCACTGCTCGGCGACCTTGCCGACCTGGTACACCAGCAGGGTGGTGCCGCCGGCCCAGACCACGCCGCCCAGCACGTTGGCGATCAGGAACTTCCAGTACGGCATCTTCAGCGCGCCCGCGAGCGGGCCGGCGAAGATCCGCAGCAGCGCGATGAAGCGGCCGAAGAAGACCGCCCACATGCCCCACTTCTGGAACGAGCGCTCGGCACTGGCCAGGTGGTCCGGCCCGAAGTGCTTGGGGAACTTCCGTCCGAGCTTCTCGAACAGCGGCTTGCCGCCCTTGCGCCCGATCGAGTAGCCGATCGAGTCGCCGATGATCGCCCCGAGGATCGCGCAGACCGCGACCCAGACCGGGCTGACCACACCGCGGGCGGACAGCAGGGCCGCCGACACCAGGGCGATCTCGCCGGGCAGCGGGATGCCCAGGGACTCCAGCCCGATGATCAGCGCGACCAGGGCGTACACCGCACCCGGCGGGACGCTCTCGATCCAGGCGTCGATGTGCAAGGCCGTACCTCCGTGGCAGGACGAGATCCGTTCGTGGGACGGGCCGTGCCCGGTCCGGATGGGTCTCGACGACGATCCGATGGCGGCACCAGGCCGCTCCCCGAAAGATGCAGCCTAACGTGCCGGGCGGCCTGTCCCCCCGGCCGATCACCCCCGATTACGACGTACGACACACCTCCGTGGTTCCGGGTGGCGGCACCCGGCGTCGGGAAGCGGGGCCGGGCCCGCACGCCCCGGCGGACGGTGGCCCGGTGGTCGGTGTCGGAGCGCGGGCGGCGTCCGGGGTCAGACGCGGTACGCGGCGACGTAGCGGGCGGGGTCCCGGTGGAGGTCGCCGTGCCAGCGTCGCAGGCACCGGTCGGCGAACGTGCTGCCGGTCTCGACGAGGTCGTCCAGCGGGTCGAGGTAGGCGGGGACGTGCGGAGGCTCGACGCCGGCGGCGACGCGGGCGGACAGGCCGGCCCGGGCGAGGCGGAGGAGTTCGGCGGCGAGGGGTCGGACGGGGTCGCCACCGAGCTTGGCGGACAGGCCCAGGGCGGGGAGCGTGGCGAGTGCCGCGTGATGGTCCTGCGGGGTGTAGTGGCCGAGCAACTCCCAGGCTGCGGCCCGGGATTCGGGGTGATACGTCAGACCGGTCCACAGGGGACGGCGACCCGGCCCCGCGCTCCGGACACCGGGTGCAGGAGGGAACGCGGGAACGCAAAGCTCGTATCGAACATCGACACCGCACCTCTCCGCCGCGGGACTCCCGCCCAGCCTCGACGAGGAATCGTTCGCATGCCACCCAGCGGCACCCATCCGGCGACCGCCCGGCGGCGCCGGGCCGGCCCCGCGGCGACGGATCAGCGCGCGCCGGCCCCGGAACGGCGGTGGTAGTCCACGGTGACGATCGCGAGCAACGGGCCCCAGAGCAGCAGCGGGGCGTAGCAGAGGGTCATGGCCAGACCGGCCAGGCCGTGCGGGGCCTCCGGGTTGCCCATGGCGTCCGGGCCGTACCACCCGCCGAAGGCGGCGGCGAAGGTGAGCGCGGTGACCGCCACCGCCCCCAGCCCGGCGGGGACCACGGCGGCCCACGGACGCACCCGGCGGCCGCCGATCAGCGGCAGCCAGCGGGGGGTGACCCGGCCCCAGGGGCGGACCAGGCCCAGGGTGAGGAAGGCCAGCGTCTCGGCGAGCGCGCTCAGGGCGAGCACGTAGAGGGTGGCCCAGCCCGGCATGTGAGCCGTCATCTGCCGTTCCATCGCCCCGGAGAATCCGACCGGGACGCCGACGCCCAGGGCGACCCGCCAGAGCCCGGACGGGACGGCGGTCAGCGCCGCGACCTTGGCCACCCGGACCGCCCACGGTGCGGCGGGCCGGTACGGGAGCGGGGTGGCGACGGCACTGGCGGTGGGGGCGACCGCGGTGTCCAGCATCGGAGTTCCTCTCGTCGTTCGGTGTGCCTCCAGCCTGGCGGCGGGGCCGGTACCGGCGGCAGATGCCGATCGGGAGGTCCGCGGGCGCCCCGCCGCCCCGGCCTGTGCCGTTCGGCACGGGTGGCGGCGCCGCCCGGTGCATAGGCTGGGCGCATGATCGGGGAATGGGGGAGCATCGTGCCGGTGCTCGCGGTGGCGGCCGCACTGCGGATCAGGCGGCCACGGCCGACGGCGGCGGCGGGGGTGGTCTCGCTCGCGCTGACCGCCGTCGGGGCGGCGCTGGGCGGCTTCGGCGAGGACGGCCCGGCGGGGACGGTCGGGGTGGCCGAACTGATCGGGCTGCTGGTCCTGGTGACGATGACGGTGCGCACCGGCCGGGGCCGGGTGGCCGTCGGGGTCCTGGCCGCGGCGCTGCTCTGCTGGCCGCTGCGCTATGCCGCGCCGGTCGAGGGCTGGCAGCAGGTCGGACTGCTCGGCTTCGGCGCGGTCGGGGCCCTGGGGGCGGCGCTGGTCGGCTTCTACCTCTGGTCGCTGGACGGCCTCCGGTGCCGCGAGGTGGCGGCCGCGCGCCGGGCCGAACAGCTGGAACTCGCCCACGACCTGCACGACTTCGTGGCCCACGACGTCAGCGGGATGGTCGCGCTGGCCCAGGCCGGCGGCTTCCTGGCGGAGCCGCACCCCGAACTGGCCGAGGTGTTCCGGCGGATCGAGCAGTCCGGCCAGCAGGCGCTCTCCTCGCTGGACCGGACGGTCGCCCTGCTGCGCACCCCGGACGAGGACGCTGCCGGCCGCCGGGCCCCGCAGCCCGGCCTGGCCGAACTCCCCGCGCTGGCCGAACGGTTCACCGCCTCCGGGGCCCCCGAGGTCCGGCTCGACCTGCCGGAGCGGCCGGTCGGCCGGGAGGCCGGGGCCACCGTCCACCGGATCGTGGCCGAGGCGCTGACCAATGTCCGGCGGCACGCCCCCGCCGCCCGGTCGGTCACCGTGTCCTTCCGCCGACTCGACGGGCAGCGGCTGGAGTTGACCGTCGCCGACGACGGCGGAGCGGTGGAGAGCCCGCCCCGGCACCGGGGCGGGCACGGGCTGAGCGCCCTGGCCGCCCGGGTCGAGGCGCTCGGCGGTACGCTCGACGCCGGGCGCGCCGGGCAGGGCTGGCTGGTCACCGCCACGTTTCCGCTGCCGGCCGAAGGGGCCTCATGAGCATCCGCGTCCTCCTGGCCGACGACCACGACGACATCCGCGCGGCCTACCGGATGATCCTGGACGCCCAACCCGACCTCACCGTGGTGGCGGAGGCCGCCGACGGCCTCGCCGCGTTCGAACAGGCCCGCCTGCTCCGCCCCGACGTGGTGCTGGCGGACATCCGGATGCCGAAGCTGGACGGCCTGGAACTGACCCGGCGACTGGCCGGGCCCGAGGTGGCCGACCCGCTGCGGGTGGTCGTGGTGACCACCTTCGACCTGGACGAGTACGTGCACGCCGCGCTCCGGCACGGCGCGGCCGGCTTCCTGCTCAAGCGGTCCAGCCCCGCCCTGCTGGTCGAGGCGGTCCGCGCGGCGGTGGCCGGTGACACCCTGATCAGCCCGCAGGTCACCGTCCGGCTGCTGCGTCAACTGGCCGCCCCCGCCCCGGCGTCGCCGCAGGCGGAGCCCGCCGAGCCGCTGACCCCGCGGGAGACCGAGATCGCCGGGCTGGTCTCGGGCGGGGCGACCAACGCGGAGATCGCCGAGCAGTTGTTCATCTCGGCCGGCACGGTCAAGAACCACCTGGCGAACATCCAGCGCAAGCTCGGCGTGCGGAACCGGGTCGGCATCGCCGCCTCGGTCTGGGGCGACCGCCGATAGCGGGAGGGCCGCCGACGGCCGGACGGCCGCCGATGGCGGGGGCCACCGATGGCGGGACGGCCGGTGACAGCGGGACGGCCGCCGACGGCGGGACGGCCGGTGATGCCGGGGGCCGGCTACGGGGGCGGTAGGAGGCTTCCCAGCGGGCCGAGGTCGAGGTTCAGGTCCGCGCGGTTCAGGCCGTAGCGGGCGCAGAGGTCGTCCATCCTGTCGTGAAGCGCCATCAGGGTCGCACCGAGTCGCTCCTCCTGCTCCTCGCTGAGGTCCCCGGCGTCGACCCGGCGCAGCGCCTGGCGCTCCATGAGCTGCCGCAGGAGTTCGACCAGGGTGAGCACGAGCTGGACCAGGTCCCGTTCGACGTTCTCGGGGTCGGTGCCGTCGGTGTTGATCCTGCGGGCCGGGTGGGGCTGCCGGTCCCGCACCCGACGGCCGTCCCCGGGGGACGCGGGCAGCAGGCGGAACGCGCGATCGGCGGCCGCGGCGACCTCCGCGTAGCGACGGTCCCGGCCATCGCGGTCGGCGCGGCCGGCACCGCCGGCGCGGTCGGCGTCCGAGGGGCTCACGGCGCATCACCGCCGAGCCGCCTGCCGTCCTGCCACGGAGAGAGCTCCGGGCCGCTGATCGAGACGATCAGGGCCCGCAGCGAGATGCGCACGAGGTCGACGTCGGCGACGGACAGCACGATGTCGCCGGTGAGGACGACACCCCCGCCCAGCAGCCGGTCCAGGAGGTCGACGAGGGCGATCCGGCGGTCCGGCAGCGGCTCCTGCCCGCCGTACCGGTCGCCCGGCCCGGGCTGCTGACCGTTCATACCGGCCGTCCACCACCCGTCGGCTCGTCCTGGGGCAGGACGGCGAAGGAGTAGGGCGCCCACGGGCCGGTGACCTCGACGCGGACCCCGTTCAGCCCCTGCCCCGCCCGCAGGACGTCCTCGCGGAACACCCCGGCCCGCTCCACGGGCACCAGGTAGGCGTCGTTGAGCACGTTCTCGCCCTGCTCCCCCACCGGCTCCCCGCTGTGGACGCGGTGGTGCGCCCGGGCCACCGCCAGTCGGGCCGCGGCGGCCTCGACCCGGGCCGCCGCCTGTTCCGCGGCGCGGTAGCGCTCCGCGTGCCGGTCGCGCACGGCCCTCCGGGCGTGCAGGTACGCCCGGCCCGGCCCGACGTCCGCGGGCGGCGGACCCTCGGGCACCGGATCCGGTGCCGGAGCCTCGACATAGATCTTCACGCCCCATTCGACCTGCGCCGCGAGCCGGTCGAGCGCCGCCGTGAACTCGTCCTGCCGGGCGTCGAGGGCGCTGCGCACGCCGTCGTCGTCGAAGTACACCGTCGCGAGGCGCAGCGGGAGGACGGTGGTGACCGCGGCGAGCGCGGCGACCACGGCGTGGTGGGCCCGGGCCGCGGTTTCGAGCCACTGGAGGTCCTCCAGGTGCTCGGCGAGGGCGTCCTGCCGGAAGTCCTCGGCGGGGACGCGGCTGACGGCCGCCGCGAGCCCGGGGTCGTCGGCGTGCAGGAGCAGCACCGAGGCGCCGGCGATCCCGTGCGCGCCGGCGGCGGCGGGTCCGAGGGCTTCGGTGCTCCGGGCGATGGCGTAGGCGTAGACGACGGTGCCGGCCATCACTCCTCCCGGGTGCGTCGCGTGCGGGGCGCCGGGGCGGCGCGCTTCGCGCGTGCGGGGCGGCGGACGGGGGGCTCCTCGGCGGCCGGTGGCAGGCCCGGCTCCGCCCGCAGCCGGGCGAGTTCGCC
Source organism: Kitasatospora sp. NPDC001603 (assembly GCF_040298365.1). Lineage (NCBI taxonomy): Bacteria > Bacillati > Actinomycetota > Actinomycetes > Kitasatosporales > Streptomycetaceae > Kitasatospora > Kitasatospora sp. NPDC001603. Next base: position 32,650 of record NZ_JBEPAA010000039.1, on the reverse strand, counting down.
GCGCAGGCGCTCGTTCTCGGCCTCCAGTTCCCGTGCCGGCTCCCGGTCGGCGGCCGGCAGGCGGTCGCCCCGGGCGCGCGAGGAGAGCGAGGGATCGTGCTCCCACCAGTCGATGCCCATCTCCTTGGCCTTGTCCACCGAGGCGACCAGCAGGCGCAGTTTGATGGTGAGCAGTTCGATGTCGAGCAGGTTGATCTGGATGTCGCCGGCGATGACGATGCCTTTGTCGAGGACGCGTTCGAGGATGTCGGCGAGGTTGGCGGAGGAGCCCTGGGCGTAAGGCGGTGCGGCTCGGGAGGAGGTGGAGCCGAACCTGTCGGCGATGGGTTGTGTCACGACCGTTCGGCCTTCCTCTCCTGGTTCGGGCCCCTGGCCGGGCCCGGGCGGGTCACGGCTCCCCGCGCTGCCATGCCCTGATCTCGTCCAGCCGGTCGAGGAGTTCGTCCTCCCGGCGGTCGAAGGTCTCCTCGTCGATGTCGCCGGCGAGCAGGGCCTGCTCCAGTTCGGCCAGTTCGCGTTCGACGGGCGCGGGATCGTAGTACTGCTGCTCGGCTGCTTCCTGGATGCGTTCGGCCACCCACACGGCGCCGCGGACGGGTGCCAGCGGCAGGGTGAGGATCTGCGTGATCAGACCCATGGCTTCCTCGCTTCCTCCGCATCATCTTCTCCGCGTCGTCTTCTCCGCGACCTCGGACTCAGACGAAGCTGTACGCGGGCAACGGACCGTGCAGGCGCAGGTCCACGCTGTCACCGAGTTCGGCGACGAGGCCCTTCTCGGCCGTCAGGAAGGCGTCCTCGGCGTCCCGGGCGACCAGGAAGGAGATGCTCAGGAAGACATCGCCGGACGGCGGGGAGGATCGCTCGTCGCGCGCGTGGGGCCGCAGCGCCTGGGTGATGCCGGCGGCGAGAGCCTCCTGGCGGGCGCGCACCTCCTGGGAGACGAGTTCGCCGAGCACCACCGGCGCGTCGGGGGCGGCGCGCCCGCCGCGGATCTCGTCGTTGAGGCGCCGGGCCTCCGGCGACTCCGCCAGGATCCGGCGCAACAGGCTCTCCTCGTCCTCGGTGGCCTTGAGGTGGAACTCGGCGCACCCGTCGAGTTCGCTCAGCCGGGCCGCGTACTGCTCGGCGTTTTCGGTGAGGGCCGCGCGGACGGCGTCGTCGTCGGGGGCGGTCAGGCCGAAGCGCAGCGGGAGAACCGTGCCGCCGGCCATGAGGCGCTCCTGCACCGCCTGGTGGGCGGCGAGGTCGCGGCGTTTGGCGCGCAGGCCGGGCGGCGCGTCGCTGACGACCGCGGTCAGCCGTCCGCTGTCGACGGTCCGCAGGGCGGCGGGGTCCGCTCCGACTCCCGCGAGGCCGCTCAGGTCGAGCGGATGCGTGCCGGCGACGATGGAGTAGACGTAGACGGCCATGGTTCACTCCTCGCGGTGCCGGGCCGGTCGGCGGGCCGGGCGCTCGCGCTTCTCGGCGGGCTCCTTCTCCTCGTCGCGGCCGCCGCGCACGGCGTCGGTGACGGCCTCGACGGCGCCGGTCAGCGCACCCTTGCTCTTGCCCTTGGCCCCGCCTTCGGTGACCTCGCCGACGATGTCGGTCAGTTGGGCGGGTGCCTTGCGCCCGGACTCCAGGTCCAGACGGTTGCAGGCCTCCGCGAACCGGAGATAGGTGTCCACGCTGGCGACCACGATGCGGGCGTCGATCTTGAGTATCTCGATCCCGACCAGGGAGACCCGGACGAAGACGTCGATGACCAGGCCACGGTCCAGGATGAGTTCGAGGATGTCGTACAGGTTGCCGGACCCGGCGCCGCCGGGCCCCGCACCGCGGGAGGCCACGCCCCCGCCTGCTGACTGCGGTACGACTGTCACGCTGGGCTCCGTTCCCGGTCGCTCGCAGCGATGTGCGGGTGACCGTTCCTCTCGTGTCGGTCGGGCGTTCCGGCGGCCGCGGTACGGCGGACCGGCCGGGACGGCGTTTCGGGCGCCGGCGAGTCTTCGGGCGATGACGCGTTCTCGGACGACGGCGCGGTCTTCGGGCGACGCCGAGTCAGAGCCGGTCGATCTGGCCCCGGCTGTACCGTCGCGTGCGCTCGTAGGCGACCAGTTCACCCTCTGCGTCCAGGGTGACCCGGTAGGTGGCCATCACACTGGTGGTGGGAGGAATCCGCTCCAGCTCCAGCACTTCGACGTCCGCCTGCCAGCCGTCCTCGGCGGGCTTCACCGCGGAGACCGACTCCGGGGCCCGGCCCAGCAGTTCTTCGAGCTGCCGGGCCGCACACCGGATGGCCTGCGGAGCGGACACCTTGCGCGGCCGCCGCCGTGGGGCCGCCGCGGCCCGCCGGGCCGTAGGAGTACGGGCCGGTGGGCTGTCCTCGTCGGAAGGACGCCGCGTCCTGCGCGCGGGCCCCTCGGGATCTGCGGCCATGACCATCTCCGGGCTGTTGTCCCGGCCGCACGCCTGCCCCGGGCCGGGATCAGGCAAACGCGCGCGCGCCGAATAGGAACATCCCAGCTGGGAACACGCGTCGGTGGGGCGGGGTGCGGCGACCCGGACCGCGACATGTGCACGAAGTGCTGCCCTCCGCGCGATGCTCCTCGGCCCTTTGGCCATGCCGCCTGAAGGGAAGACCTCATGAACGACACCACCAAGATCGCCCTCGCCGCCGCGGTCGCCGGCGGGTACGTCCTCGGTCGGGTGAAGAAGGGCAGGATGGCGTTCGCCGCGGCCACCTACCTGGCCGGCCGCCGCTTCGGCCTGGACCCGCGTCAGCTGGCGACCGAAGGGTTGCGCAAGCTCGCCGACACCCCCCAGATGGCGGAACTCAACGAACAGGTCCGCGGCGAGCTGCTCTCGGCCGGACGCAAGGCGGTCGCCGCCGCTGCCGACCGCCAGCTGACCAACCTCGCCGACACCCTGCGCGACCGGACCAGGAACATCGGCGCGAAGAAGCAGGAGGAACCGCCGGACGAGGACGAGGAGGAGTACGGGCCGGAGGAGGACGAGGACGAGCCGGCCGACTACGAGGAGGAGGACGCCGAGGAGGACGAGACGGAGGACACGGAAGACACGGGGGACGAAGAGGACGACGAGGCCGGTGACGACCGGGACGAGGACGAGGACCGGGAGCCGGAGGACGAACAGGGCGAGGACGAGGAGCCGCCGCCGGAGCCCCAGAAGCGCCGACGCAGCGCCCGCAAGGCGGACACGGAGGAGGAGGCCGAGCCCGAGCGGCCCCGGCGCCGCCGCCCGAGCGCGAGCGCCGCACCCCGCTCCCGGAGGCGGCCGCCGAAGGAGACGGACTCCGCCGAACCCGCCGCCGAGAAGCCCGCCCGGAAGAAGCCGGCTTCGGCCACAGCGCGCGAGAGCCGCCCCGCGGCCAAGAGGAGCGCGCCCACCGGCAAGGCGACCGCCGAGAAGACGGCGCCTGCCCGGAAGACGGCACCGGCCCGGAAGGCCGCGGCGAAGAAGACGGCGCCCGCCAAGAAGACGACGACCGCGGCCCGGGCGAAGCCCGCCGGCAAGGCGGCCGCGACCGCGAAACGGGCTCCCGCGAAGAAGGCCCCGGCCAAGAAGGCCACCGCCAAGAAGACCGCCGGGACGAAGCCGGCGGCCCGGTCCGGGCGCGGGAGGGCATCATGACCACCACGCAGCGCGGCGCCCCCGACACGGACGACGTCTCGGGCCTGGACAGGCTTCGCGAAGAGGTCGTCCACTACCTCGGCGCGCAGGCCGAACATCTCGCCGAGAAGGCCGGGGGCAAGCTCACCGAGGTGACCGACCAGCTCAGCGACGTCGCGGCGAACGGCGGGACCCTCCCCGCGGTCGGCGCCCGCGTCCTCCAGGGCGACTCCCCGGTGAAGGCCTTCGTCGGGGAGAAGGCCAAGAGCCTCAAGGACAACGTCGTCGGCAAGTTCAAGGAGGCCTTCGGCAAGGGCGGGAAGGGCGGCAAGAAGGCCGGCAGCACCAAGGTGATGAACATCGTCGAGGTGCTCGACGTCGGTGTCCCGCTGCGCCTCGCGTACGACCGGTGGACCCAGTACGAGCAGTTCAGCGGGTTCACCAAGGGCGTGCGCAGCGTCAACAAGGGCGATGACGTCAGCAGCGACTGGAAGGTCAAGGTGGGCCCCTCCACCCGCAGCTGGAAGGCGACGGTCCAGGAGCAGGTGCCGGACGAGCGGATCGTCTGGAGTTCGGAGGGCGCCAAGGGCACGACGCACGGCGCCGTCAGCTTCCACGAGCTGACCCCGACCCTGACCAGGATCGTCCTGGTCGTCGAGTACTTCCCCTCGGGGCTCTTCGAGAAGACCGGCAACCTGTGGCGCGCCCAGGGCCGCCGGTTGCGCCTGGACTTCAAGAACTTCCAGCGTTACGTCACTTTCGGTGACGACGAGGTCGACGGCTGGCGCGGGGAGATCCGCGACGGCGAGGTCGTCCGCACCCATGAGGAGGCCATGGAGGACGAGGAGGCGGCCGACCAGGACACCGAGGACGGCGAGGACACCGAGGTCGACGAGGACGACGAGGCGACCGGCCAGGACACCGAGGACGGGGAGGACACCGAGGTCGACGAGGACGACGAGGCGACCGGCCAGGACGCCGAGGACGACGAGGGGTACGACGACGAGGACGAGGAGCCGGAGGACGAGTACGCGGACGACGACTACGCCGAGGACGAGGACGAAGGGGAAGAGGAAGAAGCGGAGGAGGACGAGGGGTACGACGACGAGGACGAGGAGTACGGCGAGGACGAGGAGGACGAGGAGGCCGAGGACGAGGACGAGGACGAGGAGGCCGACGCCGACCGGCCGGCAGGCCGCGGCGGTCGCTGAGACGCGGCCGACCGCGCGGGCACGGCCCCGGTACGGGCCGTCCCCCGGCTGGGCGAACGATCGGTCCCGCTGCCGCGCCGCACCCCGTCCGGCGCGGCAAGGTGGGTCGCGTGCGCGTGCGTAGCGCACAGTCCGCCGAGTCCGCGAGGTGATTCGCATGTCCGAGGACGGGAGCGAGGCGTTCATCGCCGTCCGGCCCCGCCACGTCGTCCAGGCCACCGCGGACCGGCCGGCCCAGCACGCCGACGCCGCCGCCCGGGGAGCGCTGCGCGCCTACCGCTGGGCCCTGGAGCCCCACCGGCCCGCGCCGGTCACCGGCCGGGCCGTCGCCCTGCCGCTCCCCGGACTCGACCTCGCCGTGGAGGAGCGCGCCGCCATCGACGCCGCCCGCGACCCCGCGCTCCCCGAACCCGAACGCGCCCGGGCCCGCGGGCGCGGCCCACGCGCTGGGCTGGCTCCTCGGCTTCCGCCCGCTCACGGGGTGACCCCGATGACCATCTCCCCCGGCAGCGCCTACGCCCTGCGCCTGCGCGACGCGGTCGGCACGGTCCGCCCCGCCGTCGTGACGGCGAGCACCCGCACCGGTCCGGCCGGGCACCGCGTCTTCGCCGACAGCGACGGCGCCCTCCAGGTGGAGATCGCCTGCACCGGCGAGCACCGCATCCTGCGGAGCGTGCGAGGGCTGCGCATCATCTCCGCCGCCTGCCTGTCCTGACCCCCGGGCCGCCACCGGGCGCGGTCGGCCGTCACCGGGCGCGGTCAGCCGCCTGCGGGCGCGGTCAGGGGCCGGACGACGACTCCGGCCCCTGGCGGATGAATGGCTCCGACCCGACGGCCGGCTGCCACTGCGCGTCTACCCGGCCGGCGGACATGCACGCCGCCCGACGGGGTTGGTGCACCGCTCCCGCGACACCTCGTGCGGCGCCCGCCGCCGGGTTCGACCCCGCCGGCGTCCGGCCCGCTACGCCGTGCGCGAGTCCTGGCCGCTCTCCCGGTTGAGGAGGTGGCCGATACAGGCGTCCCAGTCGATGTGCCGGCCCTCGGTGCCCACGGGTACGGCCCGGTAGGTGCGGGCCAGGAAGTCGGCCAGGTCGCGGGTGCGGGCGAGCAGCAGGGCCACGCCACGGCTGTCCCCGTCTGAGATGGCGATCCAGGTGTGCTGCCGGTCGGCCGGTTCGATCCGGACGTCGCCCTCGCCGCAGACGCGCTCCAGCCCGGCGGCCAGCAGGTCACGGCCGAAGGTCCAGGACACGGGTACCGGTTCATCGGGGAAGAAGCAGTGGACGGCGTACGGGTCGCCGCTGCTGTAGGACAGCTCCACGGCTACCGACACGAGCGTGTCCGGGTCGGTCTGCAGGCACATCGTGGTGCGGGTCGGGAACACATCCATCCCTCTGGTCTCCCCAGTTTCGTCACGGCGGGTCTGCCGTCTGCCCCGCCGGAGCAATGTCACGCACCCCCATCCGGGTCGAGTTCGGCCGGACCGGCCGTCGGCGGGGCGGGCGACGGCCGCCGCGGTGACGACCGGGCCGCCGAAGCCGGCCGGCCCCCTCGGAGTCGGACGCCGCCGGTCCACGGCCTGACCGGCCTGCGCGAGCGCGCCACGATGCTGCGGGGCGACCTCACCACCGGCCCGGCCGCCGACGGCGGCTTCCAGGTGAGCCTCACCCTCCCCTGGGCTTCCGGGGTGAGTGCCTCGGGGTCGCAGCCATCGGCCCCGGAGCGAAGTCCAGGGCGGTGACCGAGGATCGACCGGCGACCGACGACGGGACACGTCGGAGGGCCACGACGTCACGCCCTCCACCCCTCCGGTGGCCGCAGGCGGCCCCAGCGGACGCTGGTGCCACTGAACTGCGCTTCCTCGCAGGCGACGACGCCCTCGGTCACCTGGGCACGGACGAAGGAGAGCATGCCCCCTGTGAACCTGGCGCGGTCGAGGGTGACCCTGCCCCCTCCGAACCGTGCGTGATGAAAGGTGACCGTGCTGCCGGTGAACTGTCCGTAGTCAAGTGTGATGGTGCCATCAGCGAACCGCGCGGCGTAGAAGCTGACCGTGCTGTCCGTGAATTCCGTATCGTCGAGGGCGACCACGCCGCCGACGAACTGCGCGTGGTCGAAGCTGACCGTGCCACCTTTGAACTGCGCACGGTGGAAGGCGAGCGAGCCGGCGGTACACCTCGCATGGTTGATGGTGACGGTGCTGTCGGTGAACCGCGCCCGCTCGAAGCTGACCGTGCCACCATTGAACTCGGCCTCGTCGAGGGCGACCGTCCCGCCACTGAACCGCGCGTCGTGGAACGTGATTGTTCCGGACGGGTCGAACAGAGCGCCACGAAGGGCGACAGTACCGCTGCTGAACCGCGCCTCGTCGAAGTTGACGGTGCCGCCGTCGAATCGGGCTTTGTCGAACCTGACCGTGCAGCTGCTGAACCGTGCGCCGCGAAAGACCACCGTGCCATCGCTGAACCGCGCTTCGTCGAAGATGAACGAATCTCCGATGAATTCGGCACCGGCGAAGGAGACGCTGCCGTGGAAGTGGCTGCCGGAGAAGTCACCTCCGTCGAAGGTGGCGCGCGTGAAATCAAGAGCGTAGGCCGACCAGGACGTCCGTTCCTGCCGCCCCTGAAGGTGGTCGCGAATGACCCGGATGATGGTGTGCCGGACCTCCCGTTCTCCCTTCCGGTACCTCTCGGACTCGGGGTCCCATTCATAGGGCATGCGCAGATAAGCGCACAGCACATCGATGCAGACCTGGCGTTGGTCCTCCCAGTCATCGGCCAGCCGGGCCATCGCGTACACGCCGGCAAGGCGTACCGCCGGTGTGTCATGGCCGAGCTGGCCGGCCGCGGTGGTGTAGCGCTCGGCGAACTGGGTGGCGTCCGACCGATGAGCTTCCCCTTCGGCGATTCGCTGTTTCCGGTAGGCGTAGACGCCGGCGAGCACCGCACCAAACACCGTCAGAATGGCGATGGTGAGTCTGATGGCGTCTGCCGCGCTGGTGGTCTCTGCGGAGTTCGGCCCGTCGGCCGGCCCTTCCGTGAGCCGACTCACCAACCAGTACCCACCGATTCCGGCACAGCAGACCGCGACAACAGCAAGGCAGGCCACGATCCACACAGGCCATAGGTCTGGCGCGTACCGACCGCTTGGATTCTGCGATCGGCGTTGCCACCAGCGTCCACGGGTCACCACTGCAGCATGCCCGAGCCCGGAACTTGGAGGTGGCCGTGGGACCCCCGGCCTCTCGCACGTCACCTGAGCGGAGCATCACGGCGCCATCGGCGTTGACGGCTTGAGTCGCGTCAGATCCGACGTTCCGCTACGGAGAGTCCGTCTCCCCGATGCGTGCGGCGGAACGCAACGCGGTCACGAACTCCCGACACGATCTGTAGCGATCCGCAGGAGGCTTGGCCAGGGCTTTCGCCATCACGCGGTCGACGGTCGGCGCGATGCCCGGGCACTTCCGGGACAAGTCCGGCGGCGGCTCGTACTGGTGCGCCCACAACAGCGCGAGGTCATTGTCACGCTGGAACACCGGTTCACCGGTCAGGGCCTCGTAGACGACGCAGGCCAGACCGTACAGATCGGACCTCCCGTCCCCCGGACTGCCCAAGATCTGCTCCGGCGCGACGTAGTCCACGGTTCCGATGAAGTGCTCCAACACGATGGGGGCGTCCGGTGATTTCGTGATCCCGAAGTCCGTGAGATATGCATAGTAGGGATCTTCGCTGCCGCTGCTCCTGGCAACCAGGATATTCCCGGGCTTCACATCCCCGTGGACGAGATCGTGCTCGTGCGCCGCATCCAGTGCCGACGCCACTTGCCCGGCGATGAGCAGCGCAGTCGTCACGGGAAGGCGCCCGTCCCGGTCCAGCAGGGCTCCCAGGTCCAGCTCGACACAGCGCATGGCGATGTACAGGAAACCGTCGAACTCCCCAGCCGCGAAGATCGGCACGATATGTGGATGGTCGATAGCCGCGGCAACACGCGACTCTCGGATGAAGCGTCGACGGAAGACGTCATCCCGCGCCAGCTCGGGCGCGAGCAGCTTCAGCGCCACCATGCGGTTCAACCGCAAATCCTTCGCCTGATAGACGACGGCCATCCCGCCACGGCCGATCTCGCGTTCCAGCTGGTAGCCGGCGATCTGCGCGCCGATCAAAGAGCCACCGTCCTCGACGATCGCCGCCCGGAGTCGTGACCGGGCCACACTGAGACCACTGGGCAGGGCCAGAAGGAGGAGGCCGGTCCAGGGAACTCGCCTCCGTGCTGGAGTCTAACCACCAGGGCAGGAATCTGACCGTTTGCCTGAGGTTCGGGCGGGTTGTCGCACCTCTGTCCGTATCCGGTGCACCGGGCTGTGGTTCGGCTTCCCGGTCCGGTCTTGCCCGGTTCCGCTGTAACGAGTGGTAGGTACACTGAGCGGCATGACGAAGAAGGAGGCGCTGACCCGCGCCGCGGCCGAACTCCTCTGGGAACGCGGGTACACCGGCACCAGTCCGGCCAAGGTCCTGGAGCGCGCGCAGGCCGGGCAGGGCAGCATGTACCACCACTTCTCCGGCAAGGCGGAGCTGGCGCTGGCGGCCATGGCGCGGATGAGCGAGGAGCTCCGCACCCGGGCCGAGACCGCGCTGGGCGGCGAGGGCGGGGCCGTCGACCGGGTCAACGCGTTCCTCGACCTCGAACGCGACCCGCTGGCGGGCTGCCGGATGGGGCGACTGACCCAGGACTACGACATCGTCACCGACGAGCGCCTCCGCGCCCCGCTGGCCGAGTTCTTCGGCTGGCTCGACGAACGGCTGACCGCGGTACTCGCCGAGGGAGTGCGTACGGGCGAGCTGCGGCCCGGCACCGACCCGGCGGCGACGGCCTCCCTGGTCATGGCGGCCGTGCAGGGCGGGTACGTCCTGGCCCGGGCCCAGCAGCAGCCCGCGGCCTTCGACCGGACGGTCGAGGGGCTCCGGCGGGTTCTGGCCGACCTCCGGGCCCACTCGGACGGGAACTGACGACGAGGGTGCGCGCCGCGGCACGCACTCGGCCGCCCCGCCCCGCCGGCAGGCCCTACCGGACGCGGCCTGACGCCGCACTCGTGGCAGCCAGGGGCGTAGCCTGCCGGGATTCCCGCGGCTGAGCCGTCGGTGGGGCGGTGACCTGGCCGGCTCCGGCGCTCCTCCCGGCCTGCGGTCCGCCCTCCCGGGCCGAAGGGGCGATCCGCAACATGCGGGGGGACCGGGAAAGGTGCGGCGGGTGACCGGAACAGCAGGCCGCCGAGCACAGCGGGGACCTCGTGACGACTCCGTACCGTGGCCGGCGGGCGCCCCGGGGAGCCGGTGACGGGGGCGCCCGCACAGCGGCGGTCAGGCGGTGGGGAGCAGGAGGAGTTTGCCGGTGGTGTGGCCGGACTGGAGGGCGGTGTGGGCCGCGGCGGCATCGGCGAGGGGGTGCCGTGCGGCGATGGTGAGGGTGAGGCGGCCCTCGCGCAGCCAGTCGAAGACCTCGGCCGCGCGGGCACGCAGTTCGGTGGGGTCGGTGGCGTGGTCGACCAGGGTGGGGCGGGTCAGGAAGACGGAGCCGTGGCCGGCGAGGGACTGGGGGTCGAGGGCGGGGGCCGGGCCCGAGGCGGCACCGGCCAGGACGAAGGTGGCGCGGCGCGCCAGGCAGGTCAGGCCGGCGCCGAAGGTGTCGCGGCCGATGCCGTCGAAGACGACGTCCACGCCGCGGCCGCCGGTCAGCTCGCGCGCCCGGGCGGCGAACTCCTGCTGGGTGCGGACGATCACCTCCTCGGCACCGGCCGCGGCGGCGGCGGCGGCCTTGGCCGGGCTGGAGACCGTGCCGATCACCCGGACCCCGGCGGCGGCGAGCAGGCGCGTCAGGTGGGAACCCAGGCCGCCGGCGGCGGAGTGGACCAGCGCGGTGGCGCCCTTGCGGGCGGGCCAGGTGCTGGTGGTCAGGTAGTGGGCGGTGAGGCCCTGGAGGAGGACGGCAGCGGCATCGGTGTCGGGGATGTCGTCGGGCACCGGCACGGTGGCGTCGGCCCGCACGACGACGAGTTCGGCGTAGCTGGCGGGGGCGGCCCACCAGGCGACGCGGTCGCCGACGGCGGGTGAGGTGACGCCGGGGCCGGTGGCGACGACGGTGCCGGCGCCCTCGCAGCCGGGGGTGAAGGGGACGGTCGCGCCGGTACGCCCCTCGCGTTCGTAGACGTCCTTGAAGTTGACGCCGATGGCGCCGGTACGGACCAGGACCTCGCCGGGGCCCGGCACCGGGTCCGGAAGGTCGACGGGGGTGAGGGCCTCGGGGCCGCCGGGCTGGTGGACCACCACTGCACGCATGGGTGTTCGTTCTCCTCGGATCGTCGGTCGGGATGGGAGGGGGAAGGCCGGGGGGCCGGGGCTGCTCGGGGTCAGCGCACGCTGCGGTGCACCGCCCAGCTGACGGCCACGAAGCCGGCCGCGACCAGCGCCAGGCAGATGCGCAGGCCGCCGGCGCCGGTGCCGGCCAGGACCGGGCCGAACAGGGCGATCGCGACCGCTCCACCGATCTGGCGGAAGGCGTTGAGGGAGCCGGAGGCGAGCCCGGAACGGTCGGGGGGCAGGGCCCGCAGCGCCAGGGTGGGCAGCGAGGGGCCCATCAGGCCGGCGCCGAGCCCGAGCAGGCAGCTGCCGGCCGTGAACAGCCACCAGTCGGGGGTGGCGGCCAGCGGCAGCAGGGTGAGGGCGCCTACGGCGGCGGTGGCCGCGCCGATGATCAGCAGGGCCCGCACCCCGGTGCGCTGGACGGCGCGGGCCAGGACGAAGGAGGCCAGGCTCCAGCAGAGCGCGAAGGGGACGAAGGCGAGGCCGGCCCCGAGCGCGTCCCGCCCCCAATGGCGTTGCAGGTGCAGGGAGATGGCGAATTGAGCGCCGTAGGCACCGAACTGGTAGAGCGCGCCGACGGTGAGGGCGGGGGTGAAGCCGGGGCGGCGGAAGGCGTCCAGGGGCAGCACGGGGTGGGCGGCGCGGCGTTCGGCGACGACGAAGGCGACGGCGGCGGCGAGGGTGATGGTGGCCAGGACCAGGGTCAGGGGCGCGCTCCAGCCCAGCGCTCCGGCCTGGACCAGGGTGCCGATGCCGGAGCCGACCAGGGCCGCAGTGGCGAGCTGGCCCGGCACGTCCAGCCGGACGGCGCGCACCGGCGAGGGGGCCACCTTGCGCCCGCAGACCACGGCTGCGGCCAGTCCGATCGGGACGTTGACCAGGAAGATCGCCCGCCAGCCGACGCCCGCGGTCAGCGCGCCACCCGCCACCGGACCGGCCACCAGGGCCAGCGAGCTGACGCCGCCCCAGATGGTGAAGGCCCGGGCACGGGCGGCGCTTTCGGGGTACATGTGCGCGATGACCGCCAGGGAGGCGGGCAGCAGGCCGCCCGCGGCCACGCCCTGGACGGCGCGGGCGGCGATCAGGGCCCCGATGCCGGGGGCGGCCGCGCAGGCGGCCGAGGCCGCGACGAAGAGCAGCAGGCTGACCTGGAACAGGCGGCGGGCACCGAGCTTGTCGGCGAGGGCGCCGCCGCCGAGCAGACAGGCGGCCATGGCGACGGTGTAGGCGTTGACCGTCCACTCCAACGCGGCCAGGGAGCCGCCGAGTTCGGCGCTGAGGTCGGGCAGGGCGACGTTGAGCGCGCTCCCGTCCAGCAGGACCATGAAGAAGCCGAGGCAGACCGAGCCGAGGGCGCCCGCGCCGGGCCCGGAGGTGCCGGCCGGCCCGCCGGCGCCGGGGCGGCGGCGCGGGAGCAGGGCGCGCCCGGGGGTCTCGATGGCCTCGCTCATCGGGGCGGCCCTCCTTCGGATGGGAAGTCGTCGGTCCTGGTCCGCGAGAGGCGTTCGCGGTCTATAGTGTTCGATGGAGGTCGATCACCATGAATGAAAGTCGCATCCGTGACGGTTCGTCAAGTGCGTTGACTCCGGCGGGTGACAGCCTCTCCCGACGGGCGCGCGGCCTGGAGCACACGGACCCGGCGGCGGTGACGCTGCACGAGGTGCTGCAGGTGCTCGCCGATCCGGTGCGGCGCACGATCGTGCGCGAGCTGGCCGGCAGCGCGGACTGGAGTCGCGCCTGCGGCACCTTCGAACTGGGCGTCAGCAAGGCGACCCGGAGTCACCACTTCACGGTGTTGCGCCAGAGCGGCCTGGTCGAGCAGCGCGACGCCGGCGCCCGGCGCTACAACCGGCTGCGCCGAGCCGAGTTCGACGCGCGCTTCCCCGGCCTGCTCGCCCTCGTCCTGGCGGAGGACACGACCGGCACCAGCAGACCCTCCGACGGCGCCGACTGCGCTCCGGGCATTGCCAGTTGACAAACCCTGTCATAGCTTTGTCGCAAACAACGGACGCGCGGGGACGGCCGCGGGCCGCACCGGCCACCCCTCGCGGGGTGCGCCAGGGGGCGGGCCCGGGCCGTTCCAGGCAGCCGGAGCCCGACCGCCGGCCGCGGGACTTCCCCGCGGTCGCCCTCGGGGCCGCGCCACGCGGGCCCGAGACCCTTCGGCGAACGGAGCCGGAATGCGAGTGGCGAACGCGTCCGACAGCACCGGCATCGAGGGTCCCTCCTCTCGGGGGCGATCGGCGCACCGGGACGGCGGCGGTGGCGGAGCGGTGGCGGAAGCGGTGGCGGAGCGGTGACGGTGGCGGAGCGGTGACGACGACCGAGCGGTGACGGAACGGCGGCAGTAGCGGTGACGGTGACGGAGCGGGAGCGGCGGTGACATGGTGACGACAGCGGAGCAGCCGGCGACGGGCCGGCGGCCGGGGCGCTTCCGCCCGGAGCGGCACGCCGAGCAGACCCGGCCGGCCGTCGGCCAGGTGTCGCCCGACCACCGCTCGCGCCTGGAGACGGACAACCCCCGCCGCTCGCCGCGGACACGCGGCCGGCTCGCCGCAGGCCCGGCCGTACCACCGGCCGAGCGCGGCGCCGACCGGGCGCGGGCCGGTTCCGCGCGGGCGCAGGCCGCCACCGCACAGACCGGGCCGCCCGGGGAGCCCGGGGCGATGGAGCGCACACCCGGACGCCCGTCGGCGGGAGTCGGGAGCCGACAGGAGGCCCGGCAGGCACCCGCGGCCCAGCGGTCGCAGGTCTCGACGGCGCGGGCGGCGGTCGGGACGGGGATCGGGGCGAAGGACGGACCGCACTGCCGAGCCGTCGAACAGTCACGAGAACTGCTTTCCGGCGCCGATCACTTGACACCCGTACCGACGACTCCGACACACCGGGCGGGCGCGGGGGTGCGGAGCCGGCAGGGGCGCACCGCGAAGACCGAGCGGCCGGCGGGCCGGGCTCTGGACAGCCTGGCCACCCCGAACAGCCATGACGAGCAGGCGGGCCGGACGCGACCGAGGACGGCAAGGGGCGCGCTGCGACGGCACAGCGGGTGCGCCGTGCGGTCCGGCGCGCCGACCGCCGAGGCGCGGCAGGCGGTCGGCCCGGTGCGCGGTCCCGGCCGGCGGGCGGTGCCGCTGCCCCTGCGGTCCGGGTCGTGCCGACAGGACGGTGACCACGAACGCGCGCCGTCCTTCGTCGAGGAGGCGCGCAACAGGGACCTGCCGACCCTTCATGACCACTGGTGCGCGCAGATGTCGTGCAGCCGCCGTCTGCCGCCGGGTGCGCAGGCGCGGGACCGGGCATGGCCGCGGACGGTGCGGGCGGAGAGCGCTGGGTTCGCGAGGTGTCTGGATCTGGTGACCGGCGCACGGAAGGCGCCGGCCGCGGCCGTGGATCCGGTTCGACCACAGGGCTGTCGCATGGTCTGCACTGTGAGTTCCTTCCCCCTATGGAAACCCCCAGGTGGGGGCACCTTGCGTACCACCAGGCATCAGAATGGACCCCGTCGCGTTCCCTCGTCCGCCGGCGGAGTCACTCCCTGATTGCCAGTCAGGTTCGTTCACCAGTTCTGGCGAGCGTAACCCATTCGCGTTCGCACTGACCAGAGCTGACGGGATGTCACTCGCCACTCGGATGCCGCTTGACTTGATCCGAGAGCCGTGGTTAGCGTAAAGCCGCACTGACCGCAGGCGACATGACAAGGTTGCGCCACTATGGCGCCGCGCCGCCCGCCGCCCGCCGCCTGGGACGTCCACCCTCGGGCCGCCCCCGCGTTCCTCCCGGTTCATCCGGCCCTACCGGCCGTGGGCCGGGCATTTCCTCGCGCCATCCCGTTGTCCAGACCTGTGTGCTGTTCGAACAGCGGTTTCACGACCATCGCCGTGCCCCGCTCCGCCATGCCCGTGCGCACCACGGGGGGGGAGCGGGCGAAGCGTCATGCCGCCGCCCGGCAGAAAGGCACGCCCGCCATGAGACCTGGCAACACCGCGTCGCACTCTCCGACGACGCGCCACACCGACTCCGACGACGCGCCGCAGACCACCACCGCACCACCGACCACCACCGCACCGCGCACCACCACCGCACCACCGAGCGCCACCGCACCGCGCACCACCGTCGCGGCGAAGGCGGCCGCCGCAGCACGCCCGGCCGGCGACGAGACGCCCGGCGACGAGACGGCCGCCGACCCGGTGCGCGAGAGCATGCGGCGCCTGCCCGGCCCGCTCCAGCTGCCGCTCACCTTCCTGACCGGGCGCCCGCTGGCCGGCCAACGCCCGGTGGCCCTGTCACCCGGCTTCCACCTGGCCACCGCCTCGCTGTCCGTGCTGGCCGGCGCCGCGGTCTCGGCCACCGGCTTCGTCCTGGGCACCTGGTTCCTGCTCCTGCTGCTTCCCGGCTGGGCGATGACCCTGCACGGTCAGCGGAACCTGCGGATGATGATCTACCACCAGTGCTCGCACCGGAACATGTTCGGACACCGCCGGCTGGACACCGTCATCGGCAACGTCATCTCAGCCCTCCTGGTGATCCAGAACTTCGAGCGCTACAGCCGCGAGCATGTCGCCGACCACCATGCCGTGCACCACATGACGTTGCGCGACCCCACCGTCCAGGCCTTCCTCATCAGCCTCGACCTGCACCCGGGCATGACCCGGCGCCGGATGTGGCGCAGGGTGCTGCTCAAGGCCGTCTCGCCCCGGTTCCACCTGGCCTTCGCGATCTCCCGGGTGCGCTCCTTCTGGCACAACAGCGCCGCCGCCGAGAAGGCCGTCGCCGTCGCCCTGTACGGCGGCGGCGGGGTCGCGGCGGTGCTGCTGGGGGCCTGGCCGGCCGTGCTGGTGGTCTGGTTCGTGCCGGTCGGCGTGCTCTACCAGATCAGCAACACGCTGCGGCTGTGCGTCAAGCACACCTTCCCCGCGCCCGGAACCACGGTGCGCCGCGGCCGCGAGTACTTCGGGAGCCTGACCAACGCGATCTTCATCGGTGAGGCGGCGCCCGCCCCCGGCCTGCCCGCCGCCACCGCCGCGCTGCGCTGGCTGCGCTGGAGCGGCCGGATGGCGCTGGTGCACTTCCCGACCCGCTACCTGGTGTTGACGGGCGACACCGTCGTCCACGACTACCACCACCGCTACCCCGCCAGCCGGCAGTGGCACGACTACATCTTCGCCCGCCAGCAGGACCTCGTCGACGGCCACCGCAACTGGCCGGCCTACACGGCCGAGTGGGGCCTGGTCGCCGCGATCAACCGGGTCTTCGACTCGCTCTCCGCGGCCGACCCGGAGGAGTTCGACGTCGCCCGCATCCGCTCGGTCAGCAAGCGCGAGCTGTTCGCCGCCTTCGACGACTGACCGGGCGCCCGCACCCGACGACCGCCAGGCCCTCGGGTCGCTCCGCCCCACACACCACCCCGTACCCGCCCGCACTCCACGGATAGGCGGTTCCCCATGCCCACGCCCATGCCCCTGCCCACCCGTCCGACCGGCGCCCCCGAACGCGGCGGCCGCCTGGTGATCCTCGGCGTCGCGGCCAGCGACAGCCACGCCGTCGCCAACCACCTGATCGCCCACGCCCTGCGCGCCGACGGCTTCACCGTCGTCAACCTCGGCACCTGCACCCCGGTCGACGAGTTCGCCGACGCGTGCGAGCGCCACCCGCAGGCCGAGGCCGTCCTCATCGGCAGCCTCAACGGACAGATCCACGAGGACCTGCACGGCCTCGCCGAGGCCAAGCGCTCCGGCCGCATCCACTGCCCGGTCGTGGTCGGCGGCAACCTCTCGGTCGGCAGCGTCAAGGACGAGTCCTCCGTCACCCGCCTCTACGACCTGGGCGTCGACCGCGTGCTCGCCAGCGCCACCGACCTCGTCCCCACCCTCGACGCCCTGCACGCCCCCACCGCGTCCGACCGCGTCCCGGCCGCCGCCGCCCGGTGACCCCCGTGCCCACCGCCCCCGCGCCGCCCACCCTGGAGGAGTCGGCGGCCTACATCACCCAGCTCGGCAAGCCCACCGCCGCCGAGGTGCTGGCCCGCGCCCGGACCAGCGGACGCACCGCCCTGCAGCCGCGCTGCGGGGTCGGCGGGCACCGCGAAATGGCCGTCCTGCTCAAGGAGCTGGAGACCGAAGGCCGCCCCGACCTGCTCACCCTCACCATCGACTCGCACACCCGGCTGCGCCGCTTCGAGCACGCCGCCCGGGCCCTGCGCACCGACCACCGCACCCTCAACGGCTATCCGCTGGTCACGCACGGCTGGCAGCGCGGACGGGAGCTGAACGAACTGGTCGCCGTCCCGCTGGAGATCCGGCACGGCTCCCCCGACCCGCGCGAGCTCTTCGCCACCGCCGTGGCCTGCGGCATCACCTCCTTCGAGGGCGGCGGCATCTCCTACAACCTGCCCTACTCCAAGGACGTGCCCCTCGCCGACTCGCTGGCCGCCTGGACCGAGGTCGACCAGCTCTGCGGCGAACTCGCGCACCTGGGCGTGGTCATGGACCGGGAGCTGTTCGGCACCCTCACCGCGGTCCTGATCCCGCCGTCCATCAGCCTGGCCATCAGCGTGCTGGAGGCCGTCGCCGCGGCCGCGGCGGGCGTGCGGTGCATCAGCGTCTCCTACCCGCAGAGCGGCCACCTCGCCCAGGACATCGCCGCCCTGCGCGCCGTGCCCGTCCTGGCCGCCCGCTACCTGCCCGCCGGCCTCGACGTCCACGCCGTGCTCCACGAGTTCATGGGCGTCTTCCCCCGCCGGCGCCACCACGCCGACGACCTCATCTTCTACGGCGCCATCACCGCCCGCCTGGGCGGCGCCTCCAAGCTCATCACCAAGACCTACCAGGAGGCCCACGGCATCCCCGACGCCGCCGCCAACGCCGCCGGGCTGCGCCTGGCCGCCGTCGCCCGCTCCCCCCTGCTCGACTTCATCACCGTCGACGAGGGCGCCGTCGCCGAGGAACTGGAGTGGATCCTGCGCGAGACCGCCGAGATCGTGGAACCCGTCCTGGCCGCCCCGCGGTTGGACAGCGCGATCGTCACCGCCTTCGCCGCCGGCCGCCTCGACATCCCCTTCAGCGCCAGCCGCCACGCCCGCTCCGAGGTCATCCCGCGCCGCGACCGCGACGGCGCCGTGCGCTACCACTCCCCCGGCCGCCTGCCGCTCTCCCGCGCCAGCACCGAACGCAACCGCCGGCTGCTCGACGGCCCCGCCCGCCCCGGCGCCGGCACCACCGAGCTGCCCGGCGCGGAGCTCTTCCAGGCCCTGCGCCGCGACATCGACTACTTCCCCCTGCTGTTCGGCGAACTCCCCCAGGACGCCGCCGCCCCGGGCGGCTCCGCCGCCGACAGCGCCACCTCCACCCCGGGAAAGGAACCCGCCCTGTGACCACCAGCCAAGCCATCCTCCGTGTCGGGATCGTGGGCGCCGGACCGCGTGGCGTCGTCGCCCTGGAGCGGCTGTGCGCCAACGCCGCGCTGGTGGCGCCCACGGTCCCCGTCGAGGTGCACCTCATCGACCCGTACCCCGCCGGCGGCGGCCGCGTCTGGCGACGCGACCAGGACCGCTCCCTGCTGATGAACACCGTCGCCTCCGACGTCACCGTCTTCACCGACGAGTCCGTCCCCTGCGAGGGCCCCATCCTGCCCGGCCCCACCCAGTACCAGTTCGCCCGCCTGGTCGCCGAGGGCCGCGTCACCGACGTCACCGACGCCGAACGCCAGGAGGCCTCCGGCATGCTGCCCTGGTCCTACGGCAGCCGCGCCTTCAACGGCGCCTACCTGCGCTGGGCCCTGCAGGAGATCATCCGCACCGCCCCCGCCCAGGTCACCGTCCACGTCCACGCCACCCGCGCCACCGCCGTCGACGACACCGAGCGCGGCACCCAGCTCCTGCACCTGGACGGCGAGGAGCAGCCCCTGGAGTGCGACGCCGTCGTCCTCGCCCAGGGCCACTTCGACGTCGCCCCGACCAAGGGCCAGCAGGACTTGAAGGACTTCGCCGACCGCCACGGCCTGCTCTACCGCGAACCCCTCAGCCCCGCCGAATGCGACCTCGACGCCATCCCGGCCGGCCGGCCCCTGGTGCTACGCGGCCTGGGTCTCAGCTTCTACGACTACGTCACCCTCTTCACCCAGGGCCGCGGCGGACGCTTCGAGCGCGACGGGGACGGCGTGCTGCACTACCACCCGTCCGGCCGTGAACCGCTGCTGTACGCCGGCTCGGGGCGCGGCGTGCCCTACCTCGCCCGCGCCGAGGTGCACCTGGAGGTCGTCCCCCGCTACCAGCCGCGCTTCCTCACCGCCGAGGTCATCACCCGCCTGCGCCGCGCCGCCGGCCGGGGCGAACTGGACTTCCGCGCCGACCTGTGGCCCTACATCGCCAAGGAGGTCGGCTACGTCTACTACCGCAGCCGTCTCGCCGACGCGCCCGAGGCCGAGCGCGAGGGCTTCCTGGCCGCCTACGCCGACCTGGACTGGGACACCCCCGCCATGCGGCAGCTGATCACCGACCGGTTCGAGGACCCCGACCAGCACTGGGACTGGGACCAGGTCGACCGCCCCAGCCTGGAGCGCCGCTTCGCCGACCGCGCCGCCTACCGGGACTGGGTCACCGGCCGGCTGGGCTGGGACCTCGAACAGTCCGCCCTGGGCCCGGCCCACAGCCCCTTCAAGGCCACCGCCGCCATCATGCGCGACCTGCGGGACGAGATCCGCCAGGTGATATCCCACCAGGGCCTGCGCGGCGGCTCCTACCGCGACCACGTGGACCGCTGGTTCAGCGGGCTCAACAACTACATCGCCAGCGGCCCCCCCACCGCCCGCGTCGAGGAGCTCGACGCCCTCGTGCGCGCCGGAACCGTCCACCTGGTCGGCCCGCGCATGAAGGTCGAGGCCGACGAGGCCACCGGGCGCTTCCTCGTCTCCTCCCCCTTCGTCGACGAGGCTCCGCTGGCCACCGAGGCCCTCCTGGAGGCCCACCTCGCCCTCACCGACGTGCGCCGCGCCACCGATCCGCTGCTGCGCCGCCTGATCGAGACCGGCGGGGCCCGCCCCCACGTCATCCCCGACGCGCAGGGCGAGCCCTACACCACCGGCGGCCTCGACGTCGCCGAGGTCTCCTTCCGCCTGCTCGACTCCGAGGGCACCGCCCACCGGGGCCGCTTCTCCTACGGCCCCCCGGTCGAGTCCGTCCAGTGGGTCACCGCCATCGGCGCCCGGCCCCACGTCGGTTCCCGCACCCTCATCCAGGGCGACGCCATCGCCCGCGGCTGCCTGCACACCGGCGTGGAGAACCTGCGCCGCCGTGCTCTCGCCCTCGCCTGACCGCACGTCCCTCCGGCCCCCTTACCCCGATCGCAGGAGAGTCCCCACGATGACCGACACCGCTGCCCGCCGCATGATGGACCTGCTCATCGGCCCCTGGGCCACCCAGGCCGTGCACACCGCCGCCACCCTGGGCCTGGCCGACCTCCTGGCCGCCGAGCCCGCCACCGCCGCCGAACTCGCCGAGCGCACCGCCACCCACCAGCCCTCGCTGACCCGGCTGCTGCGCTTCCTCGTCGAGCTCGACGTGCTGGCCGCCGACGCCGACGGCCGCTACCGGACCACCGACCTGGGCCGCACCCTGCGCACCGAGGAGCACGGCTCCATGCGCGACCTCGCCCTGCTCTACGGCGACGAGTTCTACGCCGGCTGGGGCCAGTTGCTGCACACCGTGCGCACCGGCGAGAACGCCTTCGAACACGTCCACGGCGCCGCCATGTACCCCTACTTCGCCCGCACCCCCGAGCTCACCGCCCGCTTCGACCGGGCGATGGCCGCCAGTTCCTCCTTCTTCGAGCCCGTCCCCGCCCTCTACGACTTCTCCCGCGCCCGTACCGTCGTCGACATAGCCGGCGGCAACGGCGCCCTGCTCACCACCGTGCTGCGCGCCCACCCCGCCCTGTCCGGCGTCCTGTTCGACACCGCGCACGTCATCGAAGCCGCCCGCACGGAGCTCGCCGACTCCCCCGACGCCGATCGCATCGGCTTCGAGAGCGGCGACTACTACGAGAAGGTCCCCGCCGGCAGTGACGTGTACCTGCTCTCGCGCGTCCTGCACGGACGCGACGACGAGGCGTGCGTCCGGGTGCTGGAGCGCATCCGCGAGGCCGTCACCGCCGACGGCGCCCTGTTGATCATCGAGCGCGTCATCCCCGAGGACGGGACCCCGTCCCTGGCCGCCTGGTTCGACGTCCACATGCTCGCCATCGCCGGCGGCTTCGAGCGCAGCACCGCGGAGTACTCCGGCCTGCTGGAGCGGGCCGGCTTCACCCTCGCGGCGGTCCACGACCTGCCGCTGGACAGCCGGCTGCTGGTCGCCGAGCCGCGCTGACCCTGTAACCCGGACCCCGGACCTCGCCGTTGCCACCCTGCCGGGCCGCGCGGGCGCGGCCGGCGCCGGACGGACCCGCCTGCCCAGCCCTCCGGGGCCGGGCGGGCGGGCGTTCGCGCGTGCGCCGGGCCGGCGGGTCAGTCCGCGTCGGGCGACACCAGCGTCAACAGCCGGTGCGGCTTGGCCAGCGCGCGCGAGACCGGGTCCTGGCGCAGCCGGGCCTGTGCGCTCGGGCCCGGCTGCATCGTGATGTGCTCGGGAGCGACCACTCCGCCGCACACCGGGCAGGCGCCCAGCGGGTCGAGCCGCGTCCCGCAGGCCGCGTGGCTGAAGACCGTGCGCGGCCCGCCGCTGGAGGCGTTGCGCTCCCCCCACTGCGCCAGCCCGTAGATCGGCTGCCACAGCTCGCGCCCGGCCGCCGTCAGGACGTAGCCGTAGCGCACCGGGGAGCTCTGGTAGGGCTCCTTGTGCAGCACGCCCGCGGCCACCAGGGCCTGCAGACGGCTGGTGAGGACCGCACGCGGGATGTCGAGGTGAGCGAGGAAGTCATTGAAGCGGTGGACCCCGTAGAAGGCGTCGCGGACGATCAGCAGACTCCAGCGCTCCCCCACCACCTCCAGCGCCCGGGCGAGCGAGCAGTCCTGCTGTGCGTAATCGGTTCCGAGCGCCATGCGGACCAGTCTAGCCGAAGGTTCCTTCACCGAACCCGGCGTGATAGATTCAGTTGAGTTCAATGAACAGACCTTAGATCGGACCCTCTCCCACCTCCCATCGCAGCGAGGACCACCCCGATGACGCCCAGCCCGCCGCCCCAGGGCCGCCGCCCGGCCCTCACCCTCTCGATCGCCGCCTTCGGCACCCTCCTCGTCCTCGTCGACTACACCTCCCCGCTCACCACCCTGTCGCCCACCGCCGCCGACCTCGGCCTCGGCTCCTCCGCCCAGACCTGGGTGCTCACCGGCACCCTGGTCGGCCTGGCCGCCCTGCTCCTCACGATGGGCAGTGCCGCCGACGACTACGGCCGCAAGCGGGTCTTCGGCGCCGGCGCGGTGCTGCTCCTGATCTCCACCGCCGTCTCCGCGGCCGCCACCGGCCCCACCGTGTTCCTGATCGGCCGCGTCCTCCAGGGCTGTGCCGCGGCGGCCGTGCTCGCCCCCACCCTCGGCCTGATCGGCCACGTCTACCCGGTCGGCCCCGGCCGGGTGCGGGCGCTCGGCATGTGGGGCGCCTCGGTGGGCCTGGGCATCGCCGTCGGCCCGGTCTACGCGGCGCTGCTGGAGCGCGCCGGCGGCTGGCGCTCGGTGTACTGGGTGCTCTCGGTGCTGTCCGCCCTGCTGATCGCGCTCACCGCGTACGGCTTGCAGGAGTCCCGCAACGACCGGCCCCGCAAGCTCGACCTGCTGGGTGTCGCCACCCTCGGCGCCGGTGCCTCCTGCCTCATCGCCGGCCTCGCCGAGGGCCGGCACGGCTGGGGCCGCACCCCCGTCCTGCTCCTGCTCGGCCTCGGCGTGCTGCTGCTCGTGCTGTTCGTCCTGGTCGAGGCCAGGATCGCCGAACCGATGCTCGACCTCGCGCTGTTCCGCAGCCCCGGCTTCATCGCCTCCAGCGGCGGCGCGCTGTTCACCGGCCTGGCCATCGTCGGCCTGATGAGCTACCTGCCGATGGCCCTCCAGAAGTCCGCCGGGGAGACCCCCCTGGTGGCCTCCCTGGTGCTCGCGATCTGGTCCGGCCTGTCCGTCGTCTCCGCCCTCCAGGCCCGCCGCCTCGCCAACCGGATGTCCGCCACCACCCAGGTCGCCGCCTCCCTGCTGCTGTGCGGCATCGGCGAGGCCGCCCTCTACGGCATGACCCCCGACGGCTCCTGGACGCACTTCGCCCCCGGCCTCGTGCTCGCCGGCGTCGGCAGCGGCGTCCTCAACGCGGCCCTCGCCCGGCTGGCCGTCAGCAGCGTGCCCGCGGACCGGGCGGCCATGGGTTCGGGCGCCAACAACACCGCCCGCTACCTGGGTTCGGCGCTCGGCGTCGCCATCACGCTGACCGTCGCCGGCCAGGCCACCGACGACCGCGGGCCGCGCTACGCGATGGCCGCCGGGACCGACCACGCCGTCCTGGTCGCCGCGGTGCTGTGCGCGGTCGGGGCGGGCGTGGCCCTGTGGGCGCGCTTCGCCGAAGCCCGCACCCCCGCCGCCGCACCGCCACCCGGCGGCACCGCGGGCGGCGCGGGCGCGGCGGGCACCGTCCAGAGCCCGGCGGTGTCCCGTGGCTGACCACCGCTCCGACCGCGGCACCCGGCCCGGCGCCGCCCCGGACCTCTCCGCCGCCGGCTCCGTGCACCACATCAACGCCGGCATCCTGGTGGAGCCCGGCCGCGGCCGGATCGTCGTACGCGCCGGTGACACCGTGCTCGCCGACAGCCAGCGGCCGATCGTGGTCCTGGAGGGCCGCTACCCCGTCCGGTACTACATCCCGCCCGAGGACGTGCGCCGCGAACTGCTCGCCCCCTCCTGGGAGAGCACCTACTGCCCCTACAAGGGCAACGCCGTGCACTACGCGCTCGCCTCCCACGGCGAGGGCGGCTCCATCGCCTGGTCCTACCCCGTCCCGCTGAGCGGCATGGAGGCCCTGACCGGGCTGATCGCCTTCTACCAGGAACGCGTCGACATCGACGTCGAGCCCTCCGACTGACCCCCGGGTCACCCCGACGCCGTCAGGCCCGCCCCCACCCGGGGGCGGGCCTGACGGCGTCTCACCCCGGAGACGGCGCTCGGCCAAGGCGCCTAGCTGGTGCCGAGGCCCCCTCCTGATCCACCGGGGGATCCCGCCGGCTACGGCTGCCCGGCGAAGTCCAGGACGGTGACCGAGGGGCGGTGGGTGGCCAGCGGGGGGACGGTGAGGGCGAGCGGGAGGAGGACCCCGAGCAGGCCTCGGGCGCCGACCGGCCGGACGTCGCGCACCGCGGCCACCGCCGGACTCGCGGTGCGCAGCCCGCCCCGCTCGCGGGCGTCCATCGCCCACGGCATCGGCGGCGGCTCGTAGTCGTGGGAGCGCATCCTCCCGGTCAGGGTGAGCCGGCTGAACCAGCGCGGTACGGCGTCCAGCACCAGCGAGCCGCCGGGGAAGCGTTCGGCGCAGCCCGCGATCAGGGCCTTCACCCGGGGCGGCGGGAGGTACATCAGCAGGCCCTGGGTGGTGATCAGGACCGCCTGGTCGCGGTCCACCTCCTCGGTCCAGCCCAGCTCGGTGGCGTCGGCGGCCAGGTAGCGCTGGCGCGGGCCGGGCGGGAGCAGTTGCTCGCGCAGGGCCACCGACTCGGGCAGGTCCACGGTGAGCCACCGGGCCCGCCCGTTGTCGACCCGCCAGTACTGGGTCTCCAGCCCCTCCCCCAGGCAGACCACGGTGCCGCGCGGCTCCCGGGCCAGGAAGTCGGCGACCTCGCGGTCGAAGCAGGCCGCCCGGAGCGCCTGGAGCTGGGCGGACAGGGCGCTCGCGCCGAAGCGCTCGGCGAAGGGGAAGTCGATCCGCTCGACCAGCTCGACGGCCTTCGGGTCGTCGAGCACGGTGTCCGGCCGCCGGGCCTCCACCGCCCGGTGCCAGAGCGTCCACAGGGCCGTCTCCGGCACTTCCCCCAGCTCGGGCCGCTCGCCGCTGCTCATCACGCGCTCCCTCGGACTCTCGGACGTGCTCCTGGCTCGGACCCGCCGATTCTGACACCGTCGGGCGTGAACCAGGGCGCGCGGCGCTCCGGCGCGCCGGGCGCGCGGCAGCCCGTCAGCCGACGCTGAAGGCGCCGTCCGGGGGCGGCGGGGAGTCCGTCGCCGCGGCGTCGGTGACCGCCGCCGTGCGGGCGGTGAAGGCGGCCAGGTCGGCGCCCTCGGTGAGCCGGGCGGGGAAGATGTCCGCGGCGAGACGGCGCGAGAGGTCGGCCACCGGGAGCGGACCGGTGGAGCCGGCCAGCAGGATGTTGCCGTAGCGGCGGCCGCGCAGCACCGGCGCCTCGGCGATCAGGCAGGCCTCCGGGAACACGGCTCGCACCGTCGCCGCCTGGGCGCGGGCGAAGGCGAGCGGCGGGCCGTCCGCGAGGTTGGCGGCGTAGCAGCCGCCGGGGCGCAGCGCGGCGGCCGCCAGCCGGAGGAACTCCACCGAGGTGAGGTGCGCCGGGGTGCGCGACCCGTGGAAGACGTCGGCGACGACGAGGTCCAGCGAGCCGGCCGGGACGGCCGCCAGGGCCGCCCGCGCGTCGCCGACCGTCGTCGTGATGTCCGCCCCCGGGCCCTGCCACGGCAGGTGCTCCTCGACGAGCGCGAGCAGCGGGCCGTCGACCTCGGCC
Organism: Kitasatospora sp. NPDC001603; assembly: GCF_040298365.1. Lineage (NCBI taxonomy): Bacteria > Bacillati > Actinomycetota > Actinomycetes > Kitasatosporales > Streptomycetaceae > Kitasatospora > Kitasatospora sp. NPDC001603. Next base: position 6,787 of record NZ_JBEPAA010000039.1, on the reverse strand, counting down.
ACCCGCTGGCGCGAGCCGGGGCGGGTGGCGGCGAGGTAGCGGGGCAGGGTGAGGGCGCCGCCGCCCAGGTGGAGCGCGTCGACCGGCCGCCCGGCGGGGGCGAGGGCGTCGACCAGGTGGCCGATCCGCCGGGTGTACTCGAACTCCAGGTGGGTCGGGTCGCCGAGGTCGACGTAGGACTGCGGGGTGCCGTCGAGGGTCAGCAGCCAGCCGCCGTCGCGGTCGATGTCGGGCATGAGCTTGGCGTACCCGAGGTCGGTCGGCCGCCCGACCGGGACCGGCTCCTCCTCGTGCGGGCCCGGCGGGTTCATCCGGACGCCGGCAGGTAGGCGCCGAGCCAGCGGTCGAGCTCGGTGAAGACCTGGGTGCGGGCGGACTCGCCGGACAGCACGAGGTCGTGCATGCCGTCCTCGATCCGCACGATCGTGACGTGCCGGCCCAGGCGTGGGCCCTGGGCGGCGATGTCGTCGGCCCGCAGCACGGCGTCGGCGTGGTGCAGCCTGGCCTGCCAGGTGGTGGTGGCGATCGAGGCGGTGGAGGCCATCAGCAGCACGGGGACGTCGATGCCGAGCCCGCGCCGGACGCGGCGCTGGCCGCGGTCGATGGCGGCCAGCCAGCCGGCGTAGAGGGGGAAGCCCTCGGCCGGCTTGAGTCCCAGGTCGAAGTCCCATTCGCCGCGGTGGTCGCGGTGCAGGCTGTGCACGTAGTGCGGGTTGAGCGTGGAGGGCAGCTTGCGGGTGGCGGCGAGGCGGCCGAGGGCCTGCACGGCGGGGCCGCCGAGGGTGCGGACGGCCGGGGCGGCGGGCATCGAGAGGAACGGGCTGTTGAGGAAGAGTCCGTCGACCACGCCCCGCCCGGCGCGGCGCCCGGCCCACAGGGCGGTCACCAGGCCGCCGGTGGAGTGGCCGTTGACCAGCAGTTCGCGGTGCCCGTCGGTCTCCCGGACGACCCGCACCGCGGCGTCGAGTTCCTCGTCGTAGGCGGCGAGGTCGCGGACGAAGTTCGGCGACTGGTGCGGGCGCAGCGAGCGGCCGTACTTGCGCAGGTCGAGGGCGTAGAAGGAGAAGCCGCGCTCGACGAAGTGGTCGGCGAGGTGGGTCTGGAAGAAGTAGTCCACGTACCCGTGGACGTAGAGCACCGCGCGGTCGCTGCCCGGGACGAGCCGGCGTACCAGGGTGGCGCTGACGGCGCCCTCCTCGTCGGGGGCGAGCGGCAGCTCGACCGCCTCGTAGGGGGCACCCAGGATGTCTTCTCGGAACTCCATGTCCGCCGTACCCGTTCTCTGCTCCGCCTGCCGTGGCAGGACCGCCCATCCGGAGCACCGACGATACCGGCCGGTAGCTCCGCCCTGCCCGGCGGGAGCCGCCCCGGGCGCGGCGAAAGGTCCGGCGGACCGCGCCGGCGGGCCTCGCGGCGGGGCCGGACCGGGCCGCTCCGCCCCCCGTGCGCCTGCTGTGCGCCCGCGGTTCTGTGGCACGCTGCCCGGGCCACTGTCACCTTCCTTGCCCACGAGGCGAGTTGAGGAGCGAACATGCCGCACGGAGACCATCCGCAGCCGGGCCACCACGATCCCTCCCTCTACCGCACAGCGGCGGAGGCGATCGCCGCACCACCGGAGCGGCTGGCCTACGTCGCCGGATTCGACCGGTCGGCGCAGCGGCCGGACGCGCTGATCACCGTGGACACCGATCCGGCCTCGCCGAGCTACGGCCGGGTGCTGAACTTCGCCGAGCTGCCGGGGCTCGGTGACGAGCTGCACCACTTCGGCTGGAACGCCTGCTCCAGCGCGCTCGCGCACGCCTGCCACCGGAACCCGGAGCGGCGCTACCTGCTGCTGCCCGGGCTGCGCTCCTCCCGGCTGCACGTGATGGACACCCGGCCGGACCCGGTGCGGCCGCGGCTGGTGAAGACCGTCCCGGCCGAGGAGCTGGCGGCCAGAGCGGGGTACTCCCGCCCGCACACGCTGCACTGCGGACCGGACGGCGTCTTCCTGTCCTGCCTCGGCAGCGGGGACGGCGCCGACGGGCCGGGCGGGGTGGCGCTGCTCGACCACACCACCTTCGACGTCCTGCGGGCCTGGGAGACGGAGCGCGGACCGCAGCACTTCGCCTACGACGTCTGGTGGCACCTGGGGACCAACGTCGGCGTCACCAGCGAGTGGGGCACGCCGTGGATGGTCGAGGACGGCGTGGTGCCGGAGCTGCTGCTGGGCCGCAAGTACGGGCACGCGCTGCACTTCTGGGAGCTCGACTCGGGGCGGCACCTGCAGCGGGTCGACCTCGGCGACCAGTACCAGATGGTGCTGGAGCTGCGGCCGGCGCACGACCCGCAGGCGGAGTGGGGCTTCGTCGGCGTGGTGGCCAACGTCGAGGACCTCTCCTCCTCGGTCTGGCTCTGGTACCGGGAGGGGGCGGCCTTCACCGCGCGCAAGGTGATCGAGATACCGGCCGAGCCGGCGAAGCCGGAGGACCTGCCGCCGGCGCTGCAACCGTTCGGCGCGGTGCCGCCGCTGGTGACGGACCTCAACCTGTCGGTGGACGACCGCTGGTTGTACGTATCCGCCTGGGGCACCGGGGAGTTGTTCCAGTTCGACGTCTCGGACCCGTTCCACCCGCGCCCGGCGGGCTCGGTGCGGCTCGGCGGGGTGGCCGCGCGGACGCCGCACCCGGCCGAGCCCGGCCGGCCGCTGAGCGGTGGCCCGCAGATGGTCGAGATCAGCCGGGACGGCCGGCGGCTCTACCTCACCAACTCGCTGTACGGCGCCTGGGACGACCAGTTCTACCCGGACGGCATCGAGCCCTGGATCATCAAGCTGGACGCGGACACCGAGGCGGGCGGACTCAGCGTCGACCCCCACTTCTACCCGCACGGCGCGGAGTTCGGCGGTCTGCGGGTGCACCAGACCCACCTGGCGGGCGGCGACGCCTCCTCGGACTCGTACTGCTTCCGCTGAGGTCGGGGCCGGGGCTCAGCGCCGCCCCTGGAGCGGGCCATGGCGGTCGCGGGCGGGCGGCAGACCGGTGGCGACCGGCCGCGGGTCGCGAAGGTCCTCCCCGGGCAACGGCGTGCCGCGCGGCGGGCCGAGCCGCAGTGCGTCGGGCAGCCCATCGCGTACTGCCGCCAGCTGTGCGGCAGCCGCGGGTGTTCCACGGCGCCGTACTGGCCGGCCCGGGCCCACCGGTTTCGTCAGACCCCCGTGTCCAGGACTCCCGACCCCGCCGTCCGCACCAGGGGCGGCACCCTGACGGGCGCGGCGTCCCGCCTCCGGTGCTCTCCCTTCACCGCAGGCGGGACGCCGCGCCGTCGCCGGCCCGGCTCAGGCTCCGGCCGGGCCGGCCGCTTCGCCCCCGGTCGCGCGGCGCAGCCGGCGCCGGCGCGGGGGCTGGTCGGGCAGCCACCCGAAGGTCAGGCAGGCGCCCACCACTCCGAGGATCATGCCGATCAGGAAGCCCCCCAGGTTGGAGGTGACCCAGCTGGCCAGCGAGCTGATCACCGCGAGCACGGAGTAGAACAGCCGCTGGGCCGGGTTGAACAGGATCAGCACGCCGCAGATCGTCATCACGGCCGGCACCAGGTAGCCGGCCATCCCCTGCATCCCGATGTGCAGGATGACCGGCAGCGGTGCCTTCAGCGTGAAGAGGACCTCGGCGCCGCCCAGCAGCACCAGCAGACCGCCCCAGAACGGCCGCCGGCCCCGCCAGGCGCGCCAGCCACGCCCGGTGTGCGCCGGCCCGGCGGGACCGGCGGACGCCACGGGCGTCGACGGCGGTGCGGGCGCGACGGCCACCGTGCTCGCGGCAGCGTCGGAAGCAGCGGAACCACCTGGAGCACTTGGAGCACCTGAAGCAGCGGAGCCACCGGCGGCACCGGACACCCCGGCGCCGACGGCCGCCCCGCCCTCCGCGGCATCGGCGCCCCGCCCGGCCGGGCCGGCGCCGTCGGGTACAGGATCGGTCACCGTCAGCAGCCCTCCGAGCTGAAGCTCAGCCGCAGGTGGGGGAGCTTGAACGCACCCGCGGTGGTGGCGTAGTTGTGCTGCCGCAGGTTGTTGATGGTGACGGTGTCGGCCTGTTGTCCGAACACGCCCGGCAGGCCCTGGACGCCCGCCTTGGTGTAGGTGCTGGCGTCCCCGCCGATCTCGATGTTCTTGAAGGACGCGTCACCGGAGAGCATGTCCGAGTCGGTGGTCAGGTCGGTGGCGGTGACGGGGGTGCCGTCGTCGCCGGCCTTGATCAGCAGATTGATGCCGCCGAGGTCGACGCTCTGGCAGAGCTTGGTGAGCTGGGCCTGCTTGATCGCCGAGACGGCGACCAGGACCTGCCCGCCGGTGTCACCCTCGTTGGGGCTGCCCTCGATCATGTGGTCCAGGCTGCCGAACTGTTCGAAGCCGACGCCCTCCAGGCTGTCCGCCGTGACGGTGAACGGCATGCCGGAGATGGCGAACTGGGCGGCGAGGACGCCCTGCGCGGTGAGGGTCATCAGGACGGCGCCGGCGACGACGGCCGGCACGGCCATCAGGGCGGTGCGCCGGAGGCGGACCCGCCCTCTCGACTCGGCGGGCGCGTCGGTGCTTTCGGGCGTGGGGGCGGCGTCATCGGACGTGGCCATGTGTGCTCCCTAGGGTGGTGGGATGTGCAGGCACTGGCACGTTGTCCTGGCGCGGACAGCGTTCTGCGGTCCGGCCGGGTGGGCCGCCCCTCGGCAGCGGGGCGGGCCCGGTCGGACCGCAGATGGATTACTGGGAAGCTACTGCTCAGTAGACGGCGGGTCAATACGGGTGCACGAAGGATCATCGTCCGCGACCGAAGGGCCCGCTTCCAGGGCCGGTTCCGAAGCCGGAACGGGAGCCGGGACGGGAGCCAAGGCAGGCGCCGGCACCAGGCCCTGAGCCGCGGCCAGCTGCCGGGCGGCCTCCTCCGGACCGAGGAAGGGCGCCAGGCAGAACAGGCTCAACATCGGCAGTTCGGCCGGGAGTTCGCCGGTCCGGCCGGCGTCGACACAGCGGTAGAGGGTGCTGTAGACGCCACCGACCACCGCGTCCACCAGCGGCTGCACCTCGACGCCGCACGGCAGTGGGGGCACCTCGGCGAAGAACGCCCGGAACCGGGTGAGGAGTTGCTCGCGCTCACGGCGGCCGGCCGGGCCGACCGACTCCACCTCGATCACCGCCATGGTGGCGAAGGCGGGGACGCGGGCCAGCAGGTCGAGCATCGCGCGCAGGGCGTCGTGGATCCCGGCGCACCAGTTCGGGGCCGCCGCGAAGGCCGCCGCCATCCGCCGGATCACCACGCCGGTGCCGTGCCGGTGGGTGGCCAGAAAGGCGTCCTCCTTGCCGCTGAACAGCTCGTAGAAGACCGGCCTGGTGACCCCGGCCGCGCGGCAGATGTCGCTCACCGTCGCCCGCTGGTAGCCGTGCTCGGCCACGGTGTGGACCAGTCCGTCGAGCAGGCGTTCCCGCTGGGTGGCGGCGACCACGCCGGGGGGCAGCCGGCTCGGGCCGCGCTTGATCGACCGCGCCGGGTCGCGGCCGGTCCGCGCCCCGGGCAGCAGCAGTGCCTCGGCACCGTGAACGGCATCCAGGTCCATCGCCAACTCCTGTGCTCAGTATTGACATTGACGCAAGGGCTGGTTTACAACACTCGCAGGTTTCCAATCGAACGGCGCTGAGCCGACGGAAACCTCCACGCGTTCCGACTGTTCAGTATGGCGAACGCATGCCCGGCGGTGGCAGCCGTCGACGTGCACCACTCAGGCACCTCATCGCACGGCCCGCACCGCCGCGGTCCCCCGCACCACCGCACCTCCCGCACCTCCTCGCCGGACGGCGGGGCCCGTGGCGCCGGGCCCGCCGACGGCACGGGACGCGTGTCCGCAGGTTCTCAGCACCCCCACTCCGCTCCACCCTGCCGCGTGCACCGCGGCAGCTCCCGCCGCGCGATCCCAGCGCGAACCCGCGGGCTCCCCCACCCAGCTCGTACGGAGAGAGGCACCCTCATGCGCATCAGCCGCACCCTCGGCGCCGCGGCCCTGGCCGCCGTCGCCCTGGCGACCGCAGCCGTCACCCCGGCCCAGGCCGCCGGTTCAGCCGTGCTGACCCACACCTCCGTCGGCGGCCCCGCCGTCGCCGTCGGCGACGTCCTGACCGCCAACCTGGTCCCCGGCAGCTACGCCACCTTCTACTCCAGTGCCACCGGCACGAGCGGCATCAAGTGCGCCGTCTCCGCCTTCTCCGCCACGGTGACCAGCAACCCGGCGGCCCCGGGCGTGGCCACCGAGAGCCTCAACAGCCACACCTTCAGCTCCTGCACCGCGAACGTCATCGGTGTCACCGGCGTCAAGAGCATCACGGTCAACAACCTGCCGTACACCAACTCGGTCAGCGACGCGGCCGGCAACCCCGTGACGCTCAGCCCGACGGCGGCCGGTCCGCTGCAGACCACGGTCGTGCTGAACACCATCCTCGGTACCACCACCTGCGTCTACCGCGCGCCCGGCAGCATCTCCGGCACCACCGACAACACCGGTCAGACCATCGGGTTCGCCTCCCAGGCGTTCACCAAGGTCTCCGGCCCGAGCACCTGCTTCGCCACCGGCTACTTCACCGCCACCTACGGGCCGGTGATCGACAGCTCGGTCGCGGGCAACCCGCACGTCTACATCAACTGACCCTCTGCGCGCAGCAGTAGGCGGGAAACGACGGGCCATGCTCAAGGTGCTCGACGTGGACGGCGCGGTGCGCCGGGTCAAGGGCGGCTGGACGGCCACCGGGCAGAGCTGGGCGTACGAC